>CALLZX010000436.1 GCA_937858935.1 uncultured Ignavibacteriales bacterium
CATTGCGAAACGGAACTGATTATAAGACAAAAAATGAAGGGGGAACACAGGCATGAAAAAAGCTTTAACACTAACCGTTGTGGCAAATATGACAGCCAACTACTCAGAAGGTTTGGGTAATATTTTATTTTTAGATAGAATCCCCGATCACGCTGCAGTTAATGAGGCTGTTGAGTTTGTTAAAAAACTACAGGGACAAAAACCTGCTGATCTGACAAATGCAATTCTTAGAAATATTATTAGAAGCAAAAATGCAATAAGGTATCCCGATCCTAATGAAGATATAATTGGATATTTAACTGCGTATTATTCTCACCCTGCCTGGATGGTTAAACGTTATCTTGATAGATTTGGCAGAGAAGAAACAGAAAAATTGCTGGCCGCCAACAATGAAAAACCATATCTTACTTTAAGAGTAAATGCAATCAAAACAACTCCTGAGGAGTTTAAATCGCTTTTAGAACAGGTTAATCTAAAATATCGTCCCGGCAAATTTCTTAATGAATTTGTACAACTGCTTAACTTAACAAACATTACTGCGTGGGACTATTATATAAAAGGATATTTTAATATTCAGGATGAAAGCGCCGGCTTAGCAGTACGATTATTGGATGTTCATCCGGGTATGAATGTGCTGGATATGTGTGCGGCACCGGGAGGTAAAACAGCTTATCTTGGTTCACTAATGAATAACACAGGCAGCATTACAGCGCTGGATCGTTACGATGGAAGATTAAATCTTGTACGAAAAAATAATGATCGGCTCGGCTTAACCTGCGTTACAACTATAGAAAGCGATGCATTGGAATTTGAATCCGAACCATTTGATCGTGTACTTGCCGATGTACCTTGCAGCGGTACAGGAACTTTATCAAAAAAGCCTGACATAAAATGGAAAAGAGATATTTTTGATTTAAGAAATATGACTGAAATGCAGTTTAAATTAGTCAGCAAAGCGGCAACCCTGGTTAAAGTTGGCGGAGCCTTAGTTTACAGCACCTGCTCAATTGAACCGGAAGAGAATTTTGAAGTTGTAAAGAAGTTTCTTGAAACACATCCAAACTTTAAGTTTGAATCGGCAAAAGGAAAAGTTGCGGATCATCTGGTTGATGAAAACGGATGCATCCAGACACTCCCGCAGAAGCATCAGATGGATGGAGCTTTTGCAGCCAAGTTAATTAGAATTGAATAACAATTTATAAGAAGTATTATGCTTGATAAATTTGCAGATGAATTAAGACAACAAAGAGAAAACAGCGGCTTAACTCTTCAACAAATGGCTACTAAAACAAGAATTGATCTTAAATTTCTTGAAGCTATTGATCAGGGCAATTTTTCTTTTCTGCCTGATCTTTATGTAAAAGCATTTGTTAAACAGTATGCTAAAACAATCGGGCTTGATGAAAATATTACTTTAAAAAAGTTTGAAGCCGCAAGAGAAGGAAAAGAATTTGATCCTAATCCTCCGGCACCGGTAGAAGAATTAAAACCAACAGACGTTCCTAAAGTTGAAGCTCCTAAAACTGAAACACCTAAACCAATTATAAAATCAACATCACCGTTAAAATCTTATGTTGATGAACAAAAACAAAAATCTGGTGAAGATGAAAAAAAAGCTAACAGCCAGCTTATGATTTTTGGTTTGGGCGGAATTGGGTTAATTATTATAGCAGCGTTGTTATACTTTTTTATTTTTAATAAAAGCGATAAAATAATAGTTGAGGAAACTCCTATTGATGAAGTGATTGAACAAAGCAATCAACGATACGTTGAAGAAGAACCCGCAGAACAAGTAACCAGCGATAGTACAATGGTTCCGGCATCATCCGATAGTCTTTACCTTACTTTTAATGCTAAAGAAACTTCCTGGGTTTTTGTTGTTCTGGATAATAATCGCACTCAGGAATTTACACTTAGTCCAAATTCAAAATTTAGTGTAGCTGCTTCAAGGGAATTTAAAGCAACGGTTGGTAATTCCGGCGGAGTTACTTTGCAAATGAATAATCAGCCAGTTGATTTTACCGGACGTGTTGGTTCTGTTAGGCACTTTAAATTAGATAAAACCGGAATTGTTTATTTAAACGCACCTCCAAAATTAGAACAAGAGTAAATGTCATCTTCGGTTGAAAAAAAGATTGAGGAACTTCGCAATCAAATAATAAGACATGATTATAATTATTATGTTTTAGCGGAGCCTGTTATAAGTGACGAGAATTATGATAAGCTTGTTAAAGAGCTGGAAAAACTTGAAACTGAAAATCCTCATTTAATTACTCCTGATTCTCCAACCCAAAGAGTTGGTAAAGATCTTACGAAAGAATTTAATCCTGTAAAACATAAAATTCCGATGTTAAGTCTTGCAAATTCTTATGATGAGCAGGATTTAATTGACTTTGATAGAAGAGTTAAAGAAAGTTTACCAGAAGCTGAAAAAGTTGAATACGTTGTTGAATTAAAAATTGATGGTGCCTCGGTAAGCATTAATTATGTTGATGGTTTGTTAAATACTGCGGCTACAAGGGGAGATGGAACAGTAGGCGAAGAAGTAACTAACAATATTAAAACAATCCGTTCAGTTCCTTTAAAGATTGATTTAAGTAAAGAAAAAAAATATAAGCTTAAAAATTTTGAAGTCCGTGGTGAAGTTTATATGCGAATCTCTGACTTTGATAAGCTAAACGAAGAAAGGGAAGCAAACGATGAAAAACTTTTTGCAAATCCGCGTAACTCAACAGCAGGCACTTTAAAATTACAGGATCCAAAAGTTGTATCCGCAAGAAAATTAAATGTTTTTCTTTATTCGCTAATAAGTGTTGATGAAGAATTTGAATCACAGGAAGAAAATTTAAAGTTGTTGAGCAAACTTGGGTTTACAGTTAATCCCAAATACAAAGTTTGTAAAAGCATAGAAGAAGTTTTAAAGATATGTAACAAGTTTGAAGAGATACGCGATACGCTTGAATACGAAATTGATGGTGCTGTAATTAAAGTGAATTCAATGCGTCAGCAAAAATTATTGGGCAGTATTGCAAAATCACCTCGGTGGGCGGTTGCTTACAAGTTTAAGGCAAAACAGGCTTTTACAAAATTAAATGAAATCACCTGGCAGGTTGGCAGAACAGGTGCAATCACTCCTGTTGCCGAATTAAATCCGGTTAAGCTTGCTGGTTCAACTATCAGTCGTGCAACTCTTCATAATTATGATGAGATTCAACGCAAGGATATTCGGGTTGGCGATACGGTTGTTATTGAAAAAGGCGGTGATGTAATTCCCAAAGTAGTTTCAGTTGTTTTAAGTGAGCGTCCAAAAAAAAGTCAACAAACTCTGCCTCCGGAAAAATGCCCAGTTTGCAGTTCTAAATTATTTAAACCGGAAAATGAGGTTGCTTTCTATTGTGAAAATCCTGAATGTTCAGCTCAGATTAAGGGAAGACTAATTCATTTTGCATCCCGAGGGGCAATGGATATTGAAGGACTTGGTGAAGCACTTATTGATCTTTTTGTAGATAAGGGTTTTATCATTCACCTTTCTGATATTTACAAGTTAAAAGATAAGCGTAATGAATTAGTCCAGATCGAAAGATTAGGTGAAAAAAGTATTGATAACCTTTTAAAGTCCATTGAGAAAAGTAAATCGCAGCCATTTTCAAAAGTTTTATTTGCAATTGGTATCAGATATGTGGGTGCAGGTGCGGCACAAAAAATTACAGATCATTTTAACTCGATTGATGATATTATTGCGGCAGTGGAAGAAGAAATTTCAGCAATTTATGAAATTGGTCCAAGCATAAGTAAAAGCATTAAACAGTTCTTTTCTGATAAAAAAAATATCAGGCTTATTGAAGATTTGCGTAAATCTGGATTAACTTTTACATCAGAAAAAAAAGAAATTGTACAATCGGCTTTAACCGGAAAAACCTTTGTTTTAACAGGAACGCTTTCTTCTCTTTCTCGTGATGAAGCCGGAGCAAGAATAATAGCATTAGGAGGAAAGGTGACATCAAGTGTAAGCAAAAATTCTGATTTTGTTGTTGCTGGAGAAAAAGCTGGTTCTAAATTGTCTAAAGCAGAGTCGCTTGGCGTTAAAGTTTTGGATGAAGACACATTTCTAAAAATGCTCGAAGAAAATGAATAATAATGATTGATTTAATTAAAGAAAACATTTCACGATTTTTAATTTCAAGAAGATTAAAAAATATAGTTCTTAATGAACAGGATTTTTCCGAATCACTTAAAAGATCAGGTTCATTTTTAGTATTGATGCCGGAGGATGAAAAAGATTTTAGAGCAAGTTATCTGGTAATTGAGCATCTTGAACATCTTAATAAATCGATAAAAATTTTAACAAGGGATTATAGGATTAGTTTACTGCCGGCTAAGTTTAGAAATAAAGCGATGGAGTTTGGCATTTCTGATTTGAATAAACTCGATCTTCCTTCGCATAAACTGATTGAAAAACTTTCTGAAATGAAGTTTGATGGTGTGATAGATCTTAACAGAAAAGATGATCTTTTTTATAGTTATGTTTCAAATCTGGTTAATGCCCGAATAAGAATTGGATTTGCTAAAAAAGGTGCGGATAAGTTTTATAATTTTCAGATTTCAAACAACGATGTTGAATCCGAAAAATCATACAGTAATTTTTTAAATTGTTTAAAAATGTTTTAAGGCAATATTATGAACTTCGAAACAAAGCGTGTTGGCGATATTACGGTTTTTAAGTTGAACGAGAAGCGATTGGATACAAGTATATCGGGCTTGCTTAAAGGCGAGTTTACAATGATCCTGAAAGTTGAAGGTGTAAACAAGCTAATAATTGATCTTAGCGAAGTTGAAAGCTGTGATAGCTCCGGACTAAGCGCAATTCTTGTTGCTAATAGAATCGTTTCAGCCAATGAAGGACAAATAAGGCTTGCTGCCCCATCTGAAAAAGTTCATACATTAATAAGAATAACTCAGTTAGACAGAGTGCTGCCTGTTACAGATACTGTTGAGCATGCATTAGTAGAGTTAGGAAAATAGTATTTGCAAGTTTCCACCTTAGATTATGTTATCATAATCTGCTACTTGATTGGGATTACTGTATTTGGAAAAATAATTGGTGGCAAGCAAAAATCTGTTAAAGATTATTTTATTGGCTCGCAGGAAGTTCCTTGGTGGGTGATTAGTTTTTCAATCGTTGCCGCAGAAACAAGTACGCTAACATTTATTTCTATTCCCGGTCTTGCATATCTAACCAATCTGAATTTTCTTCAGTTAACACTCGGATATTTAATTGGAAGAATAATAGTTGCACAATTCTTTTTACCGGCTTATTACAAAGGTGAACTTTCAACTGCATATTCTTATCTTCAAAACAGATTTGGAAATAAAACCCGGTCATTAGCCTCAGTAACTTTTTTATTTACAAGAACCGCTGCTGATGGTGTTAGACTTTTTGCTACTGCTATTCCCCTTTATTTAATGCTGGATATTTCTCCAATGATTGCAATTATTATTATTGCAATTGTTGCGCTTCTTTATACATTTACCGGAGGATTAAAAGGCGTAATCTGGGTTGATGCAATTCAAATGTTAATTTATATCGGCGGGGCAATTCTTGCCGGTATTTATTTGATAGTTAATATTCCTGGAAATATCGGGGAGATTTTATCTTCAACTGAAATAGCATCTAAGCTTAGTGTTTTTAATTTAGGATTTGATGATGGATTTTCAGGATTCTTTTCTCAACCATACACTTTGTTGAGTGGATTGATTGGCGGCGCGTTTCTTTCAATGTCTTCTCATGGAACGGATCAGTTGATTGTACAAAGATTACTAGCAGCAAAAAATCTTTCGGAAAGTAAGAAAGCATTAGTAACAACTGGTGTGATAATAATTTTTCAGTTTGCGCTATTCTTAATCGTTGGAGTTTTACTTTACGCTTACTACGGTCCGCTCAATATAAAGTCTGATGAAATATTCCCTAAATTTATTATTGAAGTTTTACCATCCGGCGTTAAAGGAATTATTATTGCCGGATTATTTGCCGCCGCACTTTCTACACTGGCCGGATCAATAACATCACTTTCATCTTCTGTTATGCTTGATCTTTATATCCCGTTTAAAAAATCCATTGATGAAAAAAAGAATTTATTGTATTCAAAATTGTTAACAATCTTTTGGGCAGTAATGCTGATTTTTTCTGCCTTTATTTTTATGGAAAGTTCAAAAGCAGTTGTTGAGGTTGCTCTAAGTATTGCTTCATTTACTTACGGGGGATTATTGGGAACATTTCTTCTTGGATTATCAAATAAAAAGATTCAGCAAAATCATGCTATTGCAGGGTTTATTTCTGCAATTGTAATTATGAGTTTTATAATAGTATTTAAGGTTGTTGCGTGGACATGGTTTATTCTTATTGGAGTTTGTGTTACGCTGTTTGTGGGTAATATATTAGAAATGCTTACAAGAAAACAAAAGTAAATTTGATTCTAGGTTTCTTTTAGGAAATGATATGCGTGTAAATATCCTTTATTATATGATGTCTTCAAGTCATTCGAATATCCAACAGTATCATTTAAGTTCTTTTTAGCAAAAGCCCGTTCAAAATATGCTCTTTCATGGTTTGGGTTTAAATCAATAGCCTTGTCAAAATCTTGCAATGCAAATTTAGGATTACCATTTTTGTTGTAGGCAATTCCTCTGTTAAAAAATGCTTCAAGAGCATTAGGGTGCTCAGCTAAGTATATATTAAAATCATCTATTGCCTCATTGTATTTATCAACTTCCATTTCAGCTAGTCCTCTGTGGAAATACAATTCTTTTTCGCTAATTCCCATCGTAACAGCTGAAGTAAAATCATTTATCGCGTTTCTAAAATTTGAAAGTCTGAGATTTGCTATACCCTTATAGTAAAATGAGTATTTATCTGTTGGATCACTTTTTAATACTTCGGAAAAATCTTCAATGGCACCTTTAAAATCTGAAACTTTAAATTTGTTTAATCCTCGTTTAAAAATTAAACCCGAATTATTAGAATCATGCTGAAGAATTACATTTATATCTTCAATGGCACCTTTAAAATCTTTTTTCTTTTCTCTACCGCCTGCTCTTATGTGCCGATCACTTAAATCATCTTTATCTAATTCTAAATCTAAATTTGCTTGTAGAAACACTCTCTCGTTATAAGATAATTGTGGTTTCTTATTACCAAAAGTATTTTTATATAATGTGGCTATAAAGAAAACTATAGCTCCGATCACCAGAATCATAATAATTGTTATTGTAAACGTATCCATTTTCGCAACTAAACCTTATATTTATCATCGTAAAAAAACATTTCCCACACAAAGGCTAAACAGATACCATACCAGAGAGGTAAATGTGGAATTAATAGACTATTTAATCGTTATTGCCTACTTCATTTTTTCGGTTGCAATTGCCTTGGTTTATTCCAAAAGAGCAGGAAAAAGCACTAATGACTTCTTCCTTTCAGGTCGAAATCTACCATGGTATTTAGCAGGTATTTCAATGGTTGCAACTACCTTTGCTGCAGATACTCCGCTGGCGGTTACTGAACTTGTGGCTAATAATGGCATTTCAGGAAACTGGCTCTGGTGGAATTTTGCCTTCGGTGGAATGCTAACCGTTTTCTTCTTTGCAAGATTATGGAGACGAGCTGGAATAATGACCGAAGCTGAATTTGCAGAGATAAGATACTCTGGAAAACCTGCAAGATTTTTAAGAGGTTTTCGTGCACTGTATCTTGGTTTGTTTATGAATGTGATAATAATCGGTTGGGTTAATAAAGCAATGTCATCAATTCTTCAGGGAATGTTTGGTATTGATGAATCACTAATTATGTTTTACGTTTTTGGATGCATGATTTTAGTTGCAGCATATTCTGCAATATCCGGTTTATGGGGTGTTGTTATTACAGATGCTTTTCAATTTTTTATTGCAATGTTTGGATGTATTGTTCTTGCAATAATAGTTGTTAACTCTCCGCAAGTTGGCGGCATTGCGGGATTAAAACAAAATCTTCCGGAACATGTTTTTAATTTTTTCCCAACAATATCTGATATCCCTTCGGCAGCGGGAACACTTGCCATGTCAGTATTTTCATTTCTTGCTTACATCGGAATTATCTGGTGGGCTTCTTGGTACCCTGGTTCAGAGCCCGGAGGCGGCGGATATGTTGCACAAAGAATGATGTCTGCTAAGGATGAAAAGCATTCTTTGTTTGCTACGCTATTTTTTCAGATTGCACATTATGCAATCAGGCCCTGGCCATGGATATTAGTTGGATTGGCTTCGCTTTTGCTTTATCCAGAACTTTCAGATTCACACAAAGGTATGGGCTTTATTTATGCAATGCGCGATTTTCTACCTGCAGGGTTAAAAGGATTATTAGTTGCTGCTTTTTTTGCAGCTTACATGAGCACCATAGCAACACAATTAAACTGGGGAACTTCATATATCATAAATGATTTTTATAAACGATTTATAAACGAAGGTAAAGATGAAACGCATTACGTTTTATCCTCAAGAATTGCGACAATTATTTTAATGCTTGTTTCTTTAGTTGTAACATTATTTATAAGTAAGATATCCGGCGCCTGGTCATTTATTATTGAGTGCGGCGCTGGTGTTGGTTTAGTTTTGATTTTAAGATGGTTCTGGTGGAGGATAAATGCATGGTCAGAAATATCTGCAATGATAACTCCTTTTATAATTTTCCCAATCCTTAAAAGTGTTGGAATACTATTTCCTTACAGTTTATTTATAATAGTGCCTGGTACTACCTTAGTATGGGTGATTGTTACATTTTTAACCAGGCCAACTAGTGAAGAGGTACTATTTTCTTTCTACAGAAAAATCCATCCTGGTGGACTAATGTGGAAAAAAATTTCATCTCAAATGCCGGATGTAGAAAGTGATTCTGGATTTTTTAGATTGTTTATTAACTGGTTAATAGGAGTTATTTTAGTTTATTCAATTTTATTTGGTACGGGAAAACTTATTATGGGCGAGTTTACATCGTTTATAATCTATTTAATCATTGCGGCAATTTCCGTGTCAATCATTTATATCAATCTTTCAAAAATTGGCTGGAAAACAGTTATTAAGTAAAATGTTTGATTTAAAAAAATTAGAGAAAATAGAACTTGTACTTTTTGATGTGGATGGCACATTAGTGAATGACGAAGGTGAAATTGGTGAAAGAACTAAACACTTAGTAAAGGATCTAAAAAAACTTGGTGTTCAATTTTCTTTTGCATCAGGAAGATTGCATTCCGCACTTCTCCCAATTGCCGAAGAACTAAAAATCCATTCACCGTTAATTTCTTTAGATGGTTGTGCAATAAAGAGTGCTGCCGGTAAACAATTTATTTACAGATCTTTTTTAAAAGAAAGCCATGTAAAAAAAGCCATAGAATATTCGGAAAAATATCAAGTAAATATCGCACTTTGCCATACTGAAGCTATTTATTTTACTGAACAAAATTCAGTAATACCTAAACTAATGGATAAGTTTGGTGCCGCTTATAAAGAAGTAGATTCTTATGAAGGATTATCAGACAAAACACTTGAAATTGTCTTTGCGGGTGATAACAGGCAAACCGTTAAGTTTTTAAGCGATAAATTAAGTTTTCCGTTTACATTGGGCCTTTCACTTTCGTTCTTTAAATCCCAAACTCACGAAGGAATTTATTATCTTGAAGTAAGAAGATCAGGTTCATCTAAAGGAAAAGCAATGCATCGATTGCTTAAATATTTAAATATAAAAGAAGAACATACTGCTGTTTTAGGTGATTGGTATAATGACCTTAGTCTATTTGAATCTAAAGGAATTAAAGTTGCTCTTAATAATGCAATACCTGAAATTAAAAAAAAAGCCGACTATGTTCTTAATAAATCCAATAATGAAGATGGTGTTTCAGATTTTTTGGAAGCCTTGTTAAAAGCTAAAGCGTTATAAACTATGAATGAAGAAGAAAATATTCTAAAGCAAACAGGAATAAAAAGAAAAATAATCATCGGGCTAATTACTGTTATCCTGATCGTTATGATGTTTCCTAAAGGCGAATCGATAGAATCGGAAGTTACTGAAGGAGCGATCTGGACAAACGACGATTTAATAGCACCATTCAGTTTTCCGATAATTAAAGAAAAACAAACTTTTCAAAATGAAGTTATTGAGGCTGAAAGATCTGTTTATCCGGTCTTTAACAGCATTACAATTAAAAGCAGTGATTCATTAAACGCATTTGCCGCATACATAATTAGTGTAATAGATGAAAATCTTAAAAAACAATCAGAACCATATTTAAATCCTACATTTCTCAGCTCAAAGGCATTTACACAATTTGTAACATTACGTAAACAGCAAAAGGAATCTTATACCAGAAAAGATAAAACATTACCAAGCATTTTTAATATAGCCGGTAATATTGTAGATGTGGTAAGTAAAAGGGGAGTTGTAAATATTGCCAGCAATTCAAAAGTACGTGATAGCATTGCCGTAAGAGTTGGAAACATTGATAGAATTGAACCAATAAGCAAATTTTATTTTTTTGATTTCGCCAAAAATGAAGTAAGAAACAAAATTAGAGAATTAAACTATACGGAAGAGGTAAACGAAGCTATAATTGAGTTTACATTCCACTTCATTTACCCAACACTAGTTTACAATGAGGATGCAACAAATCTTGAGATTGAGCAGGCTAAGAATAATGTTTCTAAATATGCTGGTATTGTAAATGAGAATGAAAGAATTATTGCAAAGCACGATAGAATTACAAAACAGATTAAGTTAATTATTGAATCTTATAAGGAAGCAAAAGGAGAGACGATCGGTTCAGAAGGAATTATTTTACAACTTCTTGGTAAATTTTTACATATATCGTTTTTTATTACAATTCTTGCAATTTATTTATACCTATTTAGAAAAAAAATATTCTATGATAATACAAAGATTGTGTTAATTTCTATAATAGTCGTATTTGTTTCATTTGTAACGTATCTTATAAATCACATTGCTGTTAAAGCACCAATCCACTTCCTGATTTTTGTTCCTGCAGCATCAATGATATTTACAATTGTTTTTGATTCCAGGGTTGGATTTTATTTAACTGTTATTCTCTCTTTGATAGTTGGCGCATTGAGAGGAAACGACTATACTTTTATGGCGATGAATTTTATTGCTGGCGGACTATCTGTTTATACTGTTAGGGATATAAAAAATCGTACTCAAATCTTCAGATCATTTCTTTTCATATTAATAGGTTATACCGCATCTATACTAGCTTTCGGATTAGAGAGATTTGCACCCGCTGAGTCAATGCTTATTGAGTTTGCTTTTGCTGCTTCTAATGCATTAATAAGTCCGGTGCTTACTTACGGTCTGCTCATTTTCTTTGAGCGACTTTTCAACATAACAACTGATTTAACATTACTGGAACTTTCAAATTTTGATAGACCGTTGTTACGTGAATTGGCTAGAAAAGCACCCGGAACATTTAATCATTCAATGACAATGGGTACAATTGCAGAAGCTGCGGCAGAAAAAATTGGAGCGAATGCTTTACTAGCAAGAGTTGGTGCTTATTATCATGATATTGGAAAAATAATTGAGCCGCAAGGATTTGTTGAAAACCAGATGAACAGCCAAAATTTGCATGAAAGCCTTCCTCCAGAGGAAAGTGCAAAGTTAATAGTCAAACATGTAAATGAGGGAATTGATTTAGCAATACAATATAAATTACCTCAGGAATTAGTTGATTTTATTCCAATGCATCATGGTACTACTGTTAGTACATATTTTTATGAAAAGGCTAAGAATCTTTATGGTGATGATAAAGTAAAACTTGATGATTATAAATATCCCGGACCAAAGCCCAATTCCAAAGAAACGGCTATTGTTATGCTTGCCGATGGTTGTGAATCAGCAGTAAGATCTATCTCTGATCCGGATGCTTTAAAGGTTGAAAACATGATTAATAATATCTTTAATTCCAGATTAAAAGAATCCCAACTTGATGATGCTCCTATAACATTCAGCGATATTTCAAAAATGAAAGAAGCATTTCTTTCGATTCTAATTAGTCAGCATCACAGAAGAATTAAATATCCCAAACAAGAAGACGCAGAACAAGGAATCAGCACGGATAAAGACAACTAATGGAGTTGTTTCTAAAAGAATATCTTGCCCACATTAAGCTGGAAAAAAATCTTTCCCAAAATACTGTTTCATCCTACAAAATTGATATAAATGCATTTATTTCATTCCTTAAAGATTCCGGCATTGATGATCCTTCGGATATTTCTTCGGATCATATTGGTTCATTTTTTAAAACCTTAAAAGAACTTGGGCTTTTAGGTTCATCTTCTGCAAGATATTTTTCATCCTTAAAAGGATTTTTCCTCTATCTGTTAAAGAACAAATACATTGTAAAAAACCCTATCGAAAAAATAACTGCACCAAGAATTTCCAAAAAACTGCCAGGGGTTTTAGATGTTAACGAAGTTGAAAAAATACTATCAGCACCTGATGCTAATGACAAATTAGGCTTGCGTGATAAAGCTATGCTCGAATTATTTTATGCTTGTGGAACAAGAGTTTCTGAATTAATAAACATTAAAGTAAATGATCTTTTTTTTGAAGATGAAATTATAAGAGTATTTGGAAAAGGTTCAAAAGAAAGACTTATTCCGGTAGGCTCAAGTGCGGTTAAATGGGTCGGGGAGTATCTAAAAAAAAGCAGACCTTTGCTGATGAAAAAATCTAAAAGCGAAAATAATTTATTTCTTAATTCCCGTGGTTCTAAATTATCCAGAATGGGTGTATGGAAGATGATTGATCGCTATGTTAAACAGGCGGGTATTGAGAAAGATGTTCATCCGCATACTTTCAGACATTCATTTGCTACTCATTTGCTTGAAGGCGGAGCTGATTTAAGAGCTGTGCAGGAAATGCTTGGGCATGCAGATATTTCTACAACACAGATATATACGCATATAGATCGTGATTATATTAAGCAGGTTCATAAACAATATCATCCAAGAGGTTAATATGATGATTAAATTATTTATGAAAAATTTTATGTTGCTAACTCTTTTAGTCTCCTTATTTTTCTCATGTAATGAAGTTAAAGATAAGGACATTGATGAAGATGATCTTAATAAAGAAATTGAAAATGCACGACTTTCTGAATTATCGGAAATTTATTTTGTTGGAAACTATGCCGGCAATCTCTCTGTATACAAATATGATTACAAAACAGATAAATCAAAAGTATTCTGGCACTCTAATGATGAACGCGTTATTGATCTCTTAATTTCACCGGATTACAAATCGGCTTATTTTATAAGCAAAAGAAAACAACGATTAAAATCATCTCAACCGGCAATTGAAAAGGGCAGATTATACCGAATTGATTTTGAGGTAAATAAAGTTGAATCTATCACACATTTAGAAGAGGGCATTCAGGTAATTCCGTTTTGGACTGATAACGACAGATTTATTTTAGTTATTAATTCCATTGATAAGACTATAGCATCTTATATCAATAAAAATACTCAAGTATACAATCGTTTTGGGAAATTGCTTTCGGATAACACAGAGATTTATGATTTAACAAAAGATGGTTACCCAATCACAAGACTGCCGTCAATAAACTATAAGTCACCGAATGAATTGTTTACAGTAATTGAAAAGAATGATTCAATATACATTCGTCAGCAGAAATCAAAAAAAGAAATTAAGACAAGGTTTACATCTAAAAAAATACTGCAATTAGGCTGGGCGGAAAATAATAAACATCTTATTCTGCTTCTTAAATCAACCGATCAATTAAAACTATCTTCTAACGATATTGAAAAAACTCTTTTGGCAATTTATGATCTGCAAAAGAAAAAAACGGTTAAAATGTTTGAGACAGTTGGTTATAAACGTTTTGTGCTGATTGGTGATTTTCTGATATTTGACAACGGATTTGGAAGAGATTCACATATTGAAATATTCAAACTTGAATCACTTTCAAATTATAAAACGATAAAAATTAACGGCGGCTGCGGTCTTCGCAATATTTAAACATCATAAAGATATAAATTGAATTCATACTTTAGAATACTTACTTATACAAAACCATACTGGAGACACATTCTATTAACTTTTGTGTTTACAATCTTGTTCGCAATACTAAATGGTGTGTCTGTTTATCTTACAATTCCCTTGCTTGATACTCTATTCCAGGAGTCAGCATCAAAGCAAACAACACAGCAGACAATTACTGTTGAGAAAACTTCAAGCATACTACCAGACTGGCTGGTTAATTTAAAAGATAATGCGGTAAAATCATTTAATAATTTCGTTCTTAGTGGTGATAAACCTGAAGTTTTAATAAAGATTTGCTTTTTAATACTTACAGCTTTCTTGTTAAAAAATTTTTTTGCATACATGCAGGGATATTTTATGGCGTTTGTTGAGTATGCCTCAATGAAAGATTTACGTGATGATGCATATAAACATCTACACAAACTGCCCATAGGTTATTTTAAATCAGAAAGAGTTGGAAACTTAATATCACGATTTACAAATGATGTTAATATTATTCAGCTAAGTATATCAACAACATTTTCAAATCTTATAAAAGAACCGCTTACTATAATTGTTTTTCTCGGCATTGCAATTAGTATTAGCTGGCAGCTTTCACTTTTTGCATTTGTGATTGTACCGATTGCAAGTTTGATAATTGCGTGGGTTGGGAATAAACTGAAGAAACAAACCGTTATACTGCAAACTAAACTTGCAGATATTACAAGTATACTTCAGGAAACTATTTCTGGTGTTAAAATTGTAAAAGCATTTGGTATGGAACGATTTGAAAACAATCGGTTCATGAATGAAACTAAGAGTTATTTTAGATTAGTTCTTAAAACAGTCCGAACAAGAAATCTATCTTCTCCTATAACAGAAATCTTAAGTGTAATAATCGGAGTGGTAATAATTTATTATGGCGGAATACTTGTTCTTGTGGATGGAACTCTTAATGCGAGTCAGTTTTTAGGATTTCTCTTTGCAATATTTCAAATGATGCCGCCAATTAAAGAACTTGGAAGTGTTAATAATAGAATTCAGGAAGCTAGTGCGGCGGCGGATAGAATCTTTGAAATTATGGACATTGAGCCACATATAAAGAATATCCCAGATGCAATTGAATTAAAGGAATTTAAAGATGAAATAGTATTTAAAAATGTTTCTTTCAAATACGAAGATTCCGATGTAAAAGTATTGGACAAGATAAATATTATAGTTAAACGCGGAGAAATTATTGCATTGGTTGGTCCTAGCGGCGGCGGCAAATCTACACTTGCAGATTTGATTCCAAGATTTTATGATCCAACAGAGGGACAAATATTATTAGATGGCCATAATATAAAAGAAGTTACAATAGAATCTTTGCGTTCAAAAATGGGAATCGTAACACAAGAGACGTTTTTATTTAACACAAACATTGCAGAAAATATTGCCTATGGTTTAACTGATTATCCGATGGAAAAAATCATCGAAGCAGCAAAAACAGCTAACGCACATAACTTCATTAGCGAAATGCCGCAAGGTTATAAAACTATGATTGGTGAAAGAGGTGTTAAACTTTCAGGCGGACAAAGACAAAGACTAACAATCGCACGTGCATTATTAAAGAATCCAGAAATAATGATTTTTGATGAAGCAACATCAGCTTTGGATAATGAATCGGAAATTCTTGTTCAGGAAGCGATTGAAAGATTAATGCTGAACAGAACTACTTTTGTAATTGCACACAGATTAAGTACGATAAGAAATGCAACAAATATTTTGGTGCTGGATAGAGGGCGTATAATTCAACAAGGCACACACGATCAGTTGGTTGATGAGGAAAAAGGGCTTTACAAAAAACTTTACGAGATGCAGTTCAGGGAAAATGATGTCTGATATAAAATCAAACATTCTTAAAATAATTAATTCAGCTATATTTATATTTATTATCATTTTTCTGCTGAGTCTAAGCAATTCTATTTTTGTAAATCAGTTAGGTTATTATGGGGCCCTGATATTAATCCTGATTAAAGCAGCAATAACAAAACAAAATCAATTTAGTAAAACAGGATTAGAATTTGCATTTATCTGGTATATTCTAGCGGAAATACTTTCAACAGTATTTTCTAAAGAATCGGGTGCTTCTTTCCATAATCTTTTAAAACATGTTTTATTAATACCAATCGTTTATACTATTGCAGCATCAGTAAGTAATTATAAAGACGCTAAAACTTTTTTTAAGATTTACATTGGCGGTACATTAATTACTGTTCTAATCTATCTTTATTTTTCATTCCAGCATTATCTAAACAATCTTTATGGTTCAACAGAATCAGGTCCTTCAATATTTCAATATCCGATAACTGCAAGTGAGATCCTCAGTTTTACCGTTATATTTTTCTTTGCATTTCTTGTAAATGAAAAGACATCTATAAAGAATAAATTACTTTTATTTATTGGTTTTTCATTATCGCTGCTCGCTCTGTTTTCAACATATAAAAGAACGGGTTGGATGGGTGCTGCTTTTGGTATCTTAATCATTTTAATAATGAAGAAGCAATGGAAAATATTGCTTGCCGGCGCAGCGGTTATCGTAGTATTTCTTTTAACACAAAAGAATATTAGTGAAATAAATATTTATAACATCGAATCAAACTCTTTAAAGTTATTCTCAACTATTACTACAGAAGGAAAAGCTTATGATGTATTACCGATTGAAGATCAATTTGTAGTATCAGATTACAATAAAGGACTAAAAATATTTAAAGATGGTTTATTGATTGAAAATATTGAGATGTCATCTGCTGTAAATGGTTTCTTTCACTGGAAAGATAATTATTATTTAGCCGGTTTAGCCGATACAAGATATATTCTTGTAAAAAATAATTCAGGTAAGTTCGATCAATTAGGTGAAATTTATTCTCCCGGATACACTTATTCACAAGCTTTTGCGAACGATAAATTCTATATACTCGATAATGACAGCGGTTTAACTATATTTAATGATCCTGAAGATTTGAATAACAAGTATCGATCAAATCAATTTTCAAATTACACAAATGTATTTGTTGATAGTTTATTTTTAATATTAGCAGAAACAAATAAGGGGTTTAAAGTTTATCCTTTGCAAAACGACTTACCTGTTGATAGTGTAATTGCAGAAGATTCAACAAAAATATCTTTCTTTTATTATTCTTCATCATTTGCATTTACAGTTAATGATAATGGATTAAATATCTACAAAGTAAATAAGAATGAAATTAAATTAATTCAAAACATTCCAGCCATTAAAAATATTTTCACAATGGATTCTGATAATGACAGGTATGTAGCTTCCACCATTGATGGTATTTTATATGTTTTGGATCCTGATTCTCTTGGACAATTTAGAATAAACACTGAGACAGATCTTAATTATGTACCAAAGTCTGTTAGCATAAATAATGAAATACTATTTGTAACTAGAGTTGAAAGCAAACAAAGCAGATTACTTGGAATATTTGATCCATACCATCCTTCAAATGCCAACCGAATTGCATTCTGGATAGCAGGAATAAAAATATTTAAGGACTATCCAATATTTGGTGTCGGAGATATTGATTTACAAAAATTATATAGACAATATAAAAGACCTTTCGACAAAGAAATTCAGGGACATCTTCATAATAATTTCTTCCATGTGCTAGCAACTCTTGGTTTATTTGGATTGCTCTCTGTTTTGTATTTATTCCTTAAAATTATTTTAATTGATGTTAAAATTTATAACTTAATTAAAGATGTGCCTTTTGTTTCTTCGTTTGTTTTAGGTTCTCTTGCAGGTTTTTGTGGATTTTTAATTTCAGGTTTAACAGAGTTGAATTTTTGGGATCATGAAATAGCGACAATAATCTGGTTTACATTTGGATTGAACATTGCTTTTTTCAAATCGGTTAAACCTGATAAGAAGATTAATTAAAGAAATACCTCACACCTATGCCGCCATTAAATGAAAAATCTGTTTCTGGAATGATATCCAATAGAGGGGCAATCTCTAAGAACACGTCAATTGGAGTATTTCGGGGTACCCAAACTAATCCAACTTCAAATCTAAATCCTAATCTTGCGCTTGCATTTTCTACAAATCTTAATCGTGCACCAGGCCCATAATACAGTGCTATATTTTCTGCTGTGTTAAATATGTCTTTAGTATGGAATAAATAATCTGTGTGTAAGTTCAAATAACTATTTTTTTCGAAGGAGTATCCGACTCCAAAATCAAAAGCAGTATTATTGGAAGTCCAATATTTTGCACTTATTGCTGTTGGCTCACCAATTATAACTCCTAATCCAAAACCTTTCGATTGGGCAAAGGAGAGGTTTGAAAACATAACGATAACCAGGACTATTTTTGCTAAATTGCTTTTCATTAACATTTCCTTTAGATAATTATAAATGCGGGCAAATTTAATAATTACGTGTAAACAATAAAATGCAAAGGTTTGGAATAGGAAGAGCCTTTAATTAATTTTTAATCAATAATTTGTTCAATTAAAAAAGTTAAAAAAGAAAAAATATGAACGAAAATATCACAGCAGAAATTTGTTCTAAAGCAAAAGAAAACTCTACAAAATTTCACTCTTCAAATGAAGTTGCAATAATTCTTGCCGCGGGACATGGAAAAAGAATTAAATCGCAAACATCAAAAATGCTACATAAGATTTGGGAGATTCCAACGGTTGAACGAGTTTACAATGCTTGCAAACTTGGAGTTCAAAATATCAACACGGTAATTGTTGTTGGTATTAAAGCACTTGATGTAATGGATGTTATTGGTAAACGTGAATCAAATAAATTTGCATTCCAGGAAAAACAAAATGGAACGGGTCACGCAGTTCAGGTAGGGTTAACAGAGATTGAAAATGAATTTAATGATGGAATAGTTTATGTATTACCGGGTGATATGGGTTTATTAGATGATTCTTCAATGATAAAATTCAGAGAAGACTTTATTTCATCAGGGGATGATATGATGGTCTTAACCGGAGTTTATGAAGGGGATCCATTTCTTAATTCATATGGGAGGATCATTAGAGTAAAAGACAAAGATATTAATGGTGTAAGTGCTTCTAAAGACAAAGCAAATGTAATTCAAATTATGGAGTTTAAAGATATTTTAGCGCTGCCTGATGATAAGCCGTACCATGTTATTTATAGAAATAAAACTTACTCTTATACAAAAAAAGAACTGATTGAAACCAATGAGTTTAACTCAGGTGTATATGCTTTTAACTATAAAAAACTTTTAGAATTAATAAATAATCTTTCCAGCAACAACGCACAGAATGAAATCTATATAACAGATTTAATTTCCTTATTTAATGAAAAAGACTATTCCGTTGGCGCGGTTAGTCCCAAAAACCAATACGTTGTTATGGGTTTTAATGATAAATCCGTTCTTAAAGAAATGCACGAAATAGCACGCAGAAACGTTTATGAAAAATTAAAAAATATAATTCAAATTGATGATCCTGATGATTTTTTTATCCACGATTCTGTGGTTAATGATCTGATTGAAATGGATAAAAAGGGAATTCCACTTGATATACAAATTGGTAAAGGTGCTTACATAGGTGATGGCGTTAAGCTTAATTACAATGTTGAAATAGGCAGGGCGGCATATATAAAAGGCAATGTTGAGTTTGGAAAGAATATAAAAATCTGGCGCATAGTTCATCTTTCAACTTTTCCAAACCAAACCATAAAAATTGGAGATAACGTTAAAATTCTTTGGGGAGATATAATAAAAGGAAACATTGTAATTGGTGAAAACTCAACAATCGAATCAAGTGTTAATATGACGGGCAGCGACGAGTATCCTCTGCGTATTGGAAAAAATGTTTTAATAAAAGGATCAAGCTATTTGTTTGGTTCAGTTGTTGAAGATGGTGTTGTAATTGAACATAGCGTATTGATAAAGAAAAGAATAAAAGTTGAAAAAGATGCAACCGGAAAAATTAAACCTGTAAAATTCTATATTCCTGAAACAGAAGGTAAAGATTTACTGAGTGAGATATAAAGGGTTTATACTAAAAAAGCTCTTCAATCGAAGAGCTTTTTGTTAAAAATCTAAAAAACTATTTTGCAACCGATGTAACTTTATTTAAATGCTTTGTTAACTTTGATTTTTTTCTGGCTGCATTATTTTTGTGTAATCTGCCTTTTGAGGTTCCTTTATCCAAAATAGCGATAGCTTCTTTGTACAATACTTCAAGTTCTTCTTTTTTATCACTAGCAAGTGTTTTCTTAACAACAGTTTTAATCTTAGAATCTGTCATTTTATTTATTGCTTTTTTTCTCTCAGATGAACGTATTCTCTTCTTTGCCGATTTATGATGAGCCATTTACAAAAAACCTTATAATTAGTTAAAAAATGTGAGCCAAATATAGGCATTGCCTCGTTTGATGTCAAACTTAGCTTTAGTAACTTTGCTCACTATTTATTTAGAAAACGGATTGAAATCGCACTTTTTATGCTTAAGGTTAATGAAATATATTATTCCATTCAGGGTGAAAGCACCGCAGCCGGACTTCCTTGTGTATTCGTTCGTTTAACTTATTGCAACCTAAGATGTACTTATTGTGATACAGAATATGCTTTTTACGATGGTAATGATATGGAAATTTCAACGATAATCAACGTGGTTAAAAAATTTGAATGCAAACTTGTTGAGATAACCGGTGGCGAACCGTTAGTCCAGATGGATGAATGTTTAGATTTGATGAAACAACTTGGTGATGAAGGATTTACAGTTTTAATTGAAACAGGCGGAAGTCTACCGATAAAAGATATTGATCCAAGAGTTAAAGTTATTATGGATTTAAAATGTCCATCAAGTGGAATGGAAAAGAAAAATCTATACGAAAATATTGATTACTTAAAACCAGCCGATGAGTTAAAGTTCGTTATCGGAAGCAAGCAAGATTATGAGTGGACAGTTGAGATTATGAGAAAATATAATCTTGAAAATAAATGTAAGATTTTGTTTTCTGTTGTGTTTGGAAAACTAGAACCTGTTCAATTAGTTAATTGGATTTTAGAAGATAAGTTAAATGTTAGATTTCAACTTCAGATGCATAAGTTTATATGGCATCCTGAAACAAAAGGTGTGTAATGAAAATAGCTAAAGAATTTCGATGGGAAATGGGACACAGACTTCCCGAACATTTTGGTTTGTGTAAAAATATTCACGGACATTCTTATAAAATGATAGTTGAATTTGAGGGTAAGCTTGATAAAAATCAAATGGTAATTGATTATTATGATATAGAGAAGATTATCA
>CALLZX010000437.1 GCA_937858935.1 uncultured Ignavibacteriales bacterium
AATAAGCATTTCGTCGACAAAATGTGTATTTAATCGATGTTTTTCTTTTTTTGTATTTGTGTTTTGATTAGTTTTGACACAGAAAATAAATTTTACATCAAATAATTGCTTTTTTGAAAAATAATAAATAGGTTTACGGCCTTAAAAATTCGAGTACATGATAACCCAAATTTATATGAAGAAGTTTATCGCATTATCAACTATTTTAGTTGTATTGGTTAGTTGTGGTTCCAGCGACAAAGGAGAGCTTGTAGGAGTTCGAGGTAAAAAGTGGAATCCGGAGAAACCTTACGGAATGTCATTAATTCCTGGTGGTGCTTACATTATGGGAAAATCAGATGATGATCCCGCCAATGTGCAAGATGCACCAACTAAAACTGTAACTGTTCGTTCATTCTATATGGATGAAACAGAAATCACCAATAGTGAATACAGACAATATGTGGAATGGGTAAAAGATTCTGTTACCAGAATGAAATTAGCTGTTTTAGCTGATGAATTAGGTCAAACATCTGCTACTGCCGGCGAAAAAGGTGGTGGTAAAAAAGGTGGAGGAAGCATTGGGGATTATGCGTTTTCAGATGCAGACCCTGAAAAAATGACTCCTTATGACAAATACATGTATGAGAATTATTACAGTATTGGAACTGATGATGATCCTTATGCAGGAAGAAGATTGAACAGAAAAGTAAAATTAATTACTGAAACTTCAAAATATCCTGATGAATATTATGTCGAAGTAATGGATTCAATGTATTTACCGGTAGCTGAATCATTCAATGGTTTGCGTACTATCGATGTAAATAAATTAGAATTCAGTTATTCATGGATGGATATTCAAGCAGCGGCTAAAGCAAAAACTGGTAAGAGATCTGATTTTATCAGAAAAGAAAAAGTAAAAATCTATCCTGATACAACTTCTTGGATTAAAGACTTTGCTTATTCTTATAATGAACCAATGCACAATGATTATTTCTGGCACCAAGCTTACAGTGATTATCCTGTAGTAGGTGTTTCTTGGAAACAAGCAAAAGCATTTTGTGCTTGGAGAACATTAAATAAAAATATTTACATTAAATCTAAGAAAAAGAAACAAGATTTAATTAATACGTTTCGTTTACCAACTGAAGCCGAATGGGAATATGCTGCTAGAGGTGGTCTTCAATCAGCCACTTATCCTTGGGGAAGTAACTATGCTAAAAATGACAGAGGTTGTTATTTAGCTAACTTCAAACCAAACAGAGGGGACTATGCTGCTGATGAAGCGTTATATACTGTAGAAGCAAAATCGTATGAGCCAAATAATTATAACTTATATAATATGGCTGGAAATGTATCAGAATGGACAGATTCCTCTTATGATGCGGCATCTTATGAATATATATCTACAATGAACCCAACGGTAGGCGATTTAAAAAATAAACGTAAAGTAATCCGTGGTGGTTCATGGAAAGATGTGGCTTACTTCCTTCAAGTGAGTACCAGAGATTATGAATATGCTGATTCTGCTAGAAGTTATATTGGATTCAGAACAGTTCAAGATTACATGGGAACTCAAGCGACCGGAAATGCGAAAAAATCCGGTAGAGCTAAATAATTTGAATTATTAACCAACTTTATATAATTAACTTAACTAACTAAAATTTTTTATTATGGCAATTTTAAGTAAAAAAACAATGAATTTTGCTTATGGAATGGGTGCTGCGGTTGTAATCGTAGGAGCTTTATTCAAAATCATTCACTTTGAAATCGGGCCTTTAACAGGGAACGTAATGTTAACAATCGGTCTTGTGACTGAGGCTATTATTTTCGCATTATCTGCATTTGAACCGGTTGACCATGAATTGGATTGGTCATTAGTATACCCTGAATTAGCTGGTGGCGAGGCTAAATCTAACAAATCTGTAAAAGAAGATGCTCAAGGATTGTTATCTCAAAAATTAGATGCAATGTTGAAAGAAGCTAAAGTTGACGGTGAATTAATGTCAAGTTTAGGAAACAGTATCAGAAATTTCGAATCTGCTGCAAAAGGAATTGCTCCTACAGTTGATTCAATGGTAGGTCAGAAAA
>CALLZX010000438.1 GCA_937858935.1 uncultured Ignavibacteriales bacterium
ACAACAATAAGTTATCAAATTCCATCACAACAATTTGTAACATTAAAAGTTTATGATGTTCTTGGCAATGAAGTTGCAGTTTTAGTAAATGAATATCGTAACGCAGGAAGTTATGAGGTTAATTTTAATTCAAGCAATCTTACAAGTGGTGTGTATTTTTATACTCTAAGAGCTGGTGATTTTATTCAAACAAAAAAGATGTTATTACTTAAATAGCTAACGTAAATAAATGAAGACAATTTTTTATGCAATAATTATTTCTACCATTTGGTCAGTATCATTTGCTCAAACCCTACCGATTCTGCCCCGATCATCAAATGCTCTTTCAGGTTCTGCATTTATTAATCTTATCTGGAGTATGCCGCGCGATCAAAGAGAAGAACAAATTTATTCTCAGATTATATCCGGTAACATTCCGGATTTTATGCGGCAATTAAACACCGTAACAGCAAACGCTAATATTGGCGGAACTAATTATACTGTTAAGTACTTCGTAATACCGGAATATCTTGCTGTGGGTTCCGATTCTGATTACTTCCTAACCCCGATGTCTCCGCTGCTGGCACAAAGAATTTGTAATACATTAAACTGCACAATGCCTACAAAAAGAATGGTTGATCAGATCTATACTTCTGCTATCTGTAAATTAAGACCACAGCCGATTCCGCCTTCACCGGCAATGATAACAGTTCCTGTATTTGCTCAGCATAACGATTCTGTTATGTCTATAAGGCTTCCTGTTCTCCCTCAATTTCCATTCGGTTCTTTAGTTGGCGGGACAAAAAAAGATGTGATAATTTCAAATAGAATATATCAGAACTTACAGCCCAATGTACCAAAACCTGTAGTTATTTATGGCTGGCATCAGTTAAATGGCCTTCCAATTCAACCTGTTTATAACGGACACGAAGAGACTTACGCTGATTATAGTCACGGAATCCGTTTGGTTTTGGATTCTGTTCTTGTTAATGAATCCCCAATGTCTTTCACTCAGCTATTAGCAAATCCAACTTTGTGTATCCTGGTTAGCGATGAAGGCACGATTTTAAAACCTTATTATACACTTGCAGGGACTTTTACTCCAACGACTAAATCTTTTGGTGTCTTCCAGAATTCATCTTCCAGCTTAAAGATTATTGTTCAGTCTCTTTCAGGTACAACGCATAAAGCTTTCATTAGTAAAGATGGAATAACTTTTAATGATTCCACATCAGAATTTTTAGATAGTATCGTGGTAAATAATTTAGCAGTAGATTCAGTTTACTATTTTAAGTTGAGAGCATTAAGCGGGTTGGGTTACTCTGATTTTTCTGAAGTTCTTTCAGCCTCGGTTTCCGAATCTGCTTCGGATGTATTAATTGTAAACGGTTTTGATAGAAGTTCTACAGGTAATACAAATAATTTTATACGCCAGCATGGTAGTGCTTTCAAAAATAATGGCTATGATTTTTCTTCCGCCGCCAACGATGCAGTAATTGAAGGTATGGTGTCATTACAAAATTATTCTGTTGTGAGTTTTATTCTGGGAGAGGAAAGCACTGCTGATGAAACATTTAACAGCACTGAACAGGAATTGGTAAAAAACTATCTTAAAAACGGGGGCAAGCTTTTTGTTTCAGGCGCAGAAATTGCCTGGGATCTGGATTATAAAGGATCATCAAGCGATAAAGATTTTATTTACAATTACTTAAAAAGCAAGTACATCAACGATGCACCCAATGGACAGTCAGGCATATTTTATCAGGCTGAACCGGTTCCAAATAGTATTTTTGATGGAGTTGGTACAATTTCTTACGATAACGGAACGCACGGTACTTTTAATGTTAAATATCCGGATGTAATTGCAGGACTAAATGGTGGAATAGAATGTCTTCAGTACTCCAACCTCACAAATCAATTTGCAGCTATTTACTTCCAAGGCCTATTCCCTGGCGGTAATACAAATGGAAAAGTAGTCGTTGTGGGATTTCCTTTTGAAACTATTTATCCTGAAGCAACACGAAATATCTTCTTAAGTAAAATCATTTCTTTTTTAAATGCCCCCGTAAATGTATCTGATAACTTAACTTCAGTACCTGAATCATTTGTGCTTTTTCAAAACTACCCAAACCCGTTTAATCCAAGTACAAGTATCCAGTATGCAATAGGCAGTAAGCAATTTGTATCATTAAAAGTTTATGATGTAATTGGTAATGAAGTTGCAACTCTTGTTAATGGGTATAGAGATGCCGGAAATTATGAAATCGAATTCAATGCAAGCAAACTTTCCAGCGGAATTTACTACTACCAGCTAAAGGCTGGTGATTTTGTTGAGACTAAGAAGATGATTTATTTAAAATAAAATTGACCTCTTTTAAAGATGTCATCTCCAAAGAAAGGATTTTAATATATAACATTTACACTGCTGCACAGAACTTTTTATTTCTACAGTCTCATCAAATATTTTAATATACCAGGATAAAATTTCATAACCCGCTTTTCTTAAAAACAGCTCGGTAATATTTTAGTACCGGAGAATATATTTATTATACATTGTGATGAAACTCTTAGCCATAGAAACAGAAATAAAACTCATTGAAGATGAAGTAAAGACGGATTTACTTAAAGAAGAAGTAGCAATTGTGTTAGATCTGCACAATAATGGATTTATAAAAGAAATTTATTTTAACGAAGAGCATTGTGCAGTTATCATCTTAGAATGTGAATCAAGGGAAAGTGCAAAAGATGCATTAAGCAAACTACCTCTTGTAAGAAAGGGTTATATCTCATTCAAAATTATGGAATTAAACCCCTATACAGGATTTAAGAGATGACATCTTTATCCAAAGATGTCATCTCAAGTTAATGATACTAGTTCTTTATTCCTGCAGCTTCTTCAAGCATTGCAGTTGTAACAGATTTTGGTCTTTCGATTGGATAACCGAGACCGCGATCCCAAATAATATTTGCAACAACACCAAGTGCTCTTCCAACAGCAAACAGAACTGTATAGAAATCATATTCCTTTAGTCCATAATACCATTGAATAACACCGGATTGTGCATCAACATTTGGCCAGGGATTTTTTGCCTTGCCTTGTTCAAGTAAAACAGGTGGAACAACTTTGAAAAGTAAATCAACATACTTAAACAAAGGATCG
This sequence comes from uncultured Ignavibacteriales bacterium, assembly GCA_937858935.1. Classification (GTDB taxonomy): domain Bacteria; phylum Bacteroidota; class Ignavibacteria; order Ignavibacteriales; family Ignavibacteriaceae; genus IGN3. The sequence goes on from CALLZX010000438.1 coordinate 3,140, forward strand.
TTTGGTAAATGCTTTAAGCAAAATTCTCTCTGCGCCATATAACGGGGATCAGTTTTTCTTAATACTGCGTGACCAAACCCAGGAATTACCTGTCCGCTTTTTAATGTATCCCAAACAAATTGTCTCATTTCTTCTTCGGTAGGAATTTTACCATTCATCTTATCATAAACGCCCTGCAGCCATGCAAGTACTTCCTGATTTGCAAGTCCGTGTAATGGTCCTGCAAGACCGTTTGTCATAGCAGAGATCGAGTAGTAAAGATCTGAAAGTGCGCTTGCAACAAGATGTCCTGTGTGTGCGCTAACGTTACCGCTTTCGTGATCGCTGTGAAGAATAAAATACATTCTTGCAACATCATCATAAGGTTTTGCAATACCCATCATATGTGCAAAGTTACCGCCAAGATCAAGTTTAGAATCTGATTCTATTAGATCACCATTTTTATATTTCAATCTATAGATAAAAGCAGCTATGCCGGGAAGTTTTGCAAGAAGATTTAAACCATCTTCATAAGTAGGAGCCCAATAATCATTTTTCTTTAAATGTCCCGAGTTATATTCTTTAACAAATTCAGATTCCCGCTGCATTGCAAGTATAGCAGTTGAAAACATTACCATTGGATGTGAATCTGCTGGCATTGCCTTAAGAATATCATAAACATATTTAGGAACTACATGACGCTTGCTAAATTCTTCGGCAACTTCCTGCACATCTTCCATTGAAGGAATATCCCCGGTAAGCAAGAAGAAGAAGAAGCCTTCTACAAAAGGCATTTCTCCACCGGGCACCTTAGGAAGTTTTTCTAAAACTTCAGGAATAGTAAATCCGCGAAAGCGAATTCCTTCGAACGGATCGAGATAGGAAATATCTGTGATAAGACTTTTAATATCTCTGGCACCGCCGATGATCTGACCAATGTCAACCTCATCAACTTTTACGTTACCGAATTCTTTAAGTAGGCGTGTTGTGCGGGGGCGCCAGGCTTCGATCTTATCCTGGACTTGTTTTTTCAAGCGGGACATTTTCTCCTCCTGAGATAAATTTTGTAAGATGTAATTTTTTATTTCCTTCTATCAAAAAAGGAAAATGAATTTTATTTGCTTTTAATATACAAAGAAAAATTAATTATTTGCGTTTGGCAACTATAAAATTTTTATTTCTTTTTCTATCGCTGCG
>CALLZX010000439.1 GCA_937858935.1 uncultured Ignavibacteriales bacterium
TATCTTCCGCCTAATTCCTCAAGCTGAGAGTTTGATCTTGTCCAAGCGTATCTTCCGCCTAATTCCTCAAGCTGAGAGTTTGATCTTGTCCAAGCATATCTTCCGCCTAATTCCTCAAGCTGAGAGTTTGATCTTGTCCAAGCATATCTTCCGCCTAATTCCTCAAGCTGAGAGTTTGATCTGTTCTGTAAAATCAAATTATCAGTTGATTCATTAGAATTTGAAACACTAACTTGCTGCTCAACCAGAGTTGCATCGCCCTGAACTCTGTATCTAACTGCTTCTTCAACCTGTGCGAATGAAGTTGCAATTAGGGTAAACAGCAAAACAAACATGAATATAGATTTTTGCATAGCTCCCACCATGTAACTGATGAAATAATTATTATAACACTGAATTCATATTAAATTTAACTCCGCATAACTGGAGTTAGCCCTCTAATAAGTGTTAAAATAAGGCAATGAAAGTGCCACATAAGACTGTTAATAATTGAAAATTTTTGATGATTTATTAGATAAATCGGTCATAATTACCGATTTTGAATGGGAATTAAGTTTTTTTTGTAAAAAATATTTACTTTAAAAATGAGTTACAAGGAAAAGAAAGTATATTAGTTATTTCTTTTTTGCGACCAGAGTATCAAGTTTTGGTCTGGAGATTCCTAAAAGTTTTGCAGCTTGAGATTTGTTTCCACCCACCTTTTCCAGTACTTGAAGTGCATAATGTTTAGATAATTTCCTAAGATCTGTGGTACCATAATTTAAATCCATTCGAATAACATTTTCAGGAACTTCTCCATTACCTGAATTTAATTGCATTACTGCAGGTACAGAGTTAATAAGATTAGAAAAATCGTTTAGAGTTAATTCCCCATTTTCTGATAGAAGAACCGCTCGTTCAATAACGTTTTTTAATTCCCGAACATTTCCAGGCCAGGGATATCCCAGAAAAAAATATCGCAATTCTTTACTTATTTTTTTTACTGACTTATTAAAAGTAAAATTAAATTCTTCAATAAAATGATCAGCCAGACTTACAATATCTTCACTTCTTTCATTTAAAGGAGGAAGTTCTATTGTAACTACATTTAATCGATGAAATAGATCTCTTCTGAAAGATCCTTCTTCAATCATTTGTTCAATATTTTTATTAGTTGCAGATATTATTCTTGCATTGACAGGAATATCAACAATACCGCCTAATCGTTTTATAACTTTTTTTTCAATTGCTCTTAGAAGTTTTGCTTGTAAATTTAAACTCATATCACCAATTTCATCGAGGAAAAGAGTTCCATTTTCTGCAATTTCAAACAATCCAAGTTTTCTAGTTCTTGCACTAGTAAAGGCTCCCGCTTCATACCCAAATAATTCTGATTCAAGAAGATTTTCGGGAATAGCAGTACACACAATATCAACAAAAGGATCTTTACGATTCTTTCCATAATTATGGATCGCTCTAGCAAATAAACCTTTGCCGGTTCCTGTTTCGCCCAATAAAAGAATATTTGACGAACTTTGCTCAGATACTTTTTTTGCGAGATCGATAGTCCGAGAAAATTTTGGAGAACTGCCAATTATTCTTGCAAGATTATATCTTATGCTATCATCATCTCTTCGGGTAGTTGCAGAAGTCTTATATAACCCATTAGTGATAAGCTCTTTTATATAGGATGTAAACTTTACTATTTCATACGGAAATACAAATATATCGTGCAGACCCATTTTCGCAATTGTACTAACTAGTAATGCATTGTTGTTTCTAATTACAATAATAATTTTGTTAAGAATCTCTTTTTTAACTAGAGCAACTTCTGCTAATAGTCCTGAGGCCAATGAATCGATTTGCAATACCAATATTGTATCTTCTTCAGCTGAAAATAATTTGGGATTTGTAAACGCAATTGGAATACTTTCTAACTCAACCTGTCTTAAACCGGAGTTGATAGCACTGATATCATCATTATCAGAATATATTTTTATATTAACTTTTTTGGTATTCATTTAACTGAGTTTGATTGCCGATTAGAATTAATTTTTCTATGGCTTTTTTTCTTTCGGGATTATTAAAATAAGCTGTTCTTATTTTATTATTAGTAATATTTTCACCGATCATATTTACCAATTCATAGGCATAGTGTCGTGGTTTTTTCGCTTTATAAAAATTACCTCGCTCCCAATACGTTTCAGCAATGGTAAAAAGAACTTTCCAGGTCAGTTCGCTAATACTTTCTTCTTCAATCAAATTATATGCGCTCTCAAAATACTCTAGCGGCGATTTCAAATTTTCATTTTGTGTAAAGTATGCAATCCTTCCAAATAAATATTCTCGTTGTGCCTTGAATATAACATTTTGTTCAACATATTTTATAAAATCTTTATCAGAAAGATAAAACAATGCTTTATCAAATTTTCTTATATTTATTAAATGTTCCGATATTTTAATAATAGCATCTACATAAATACTTACTTCCGGTATTTTATTTGCTATTTCTAAAAGCGAAGACATTTCAGTATTCAATTCAGGCGATTTAGGTTTACCTATTCTTAGTAATAATTTTAAATAATTAAAAATTAAATTATTTCTTTCAGAATTATTTTCGTCAGTAAATAAGAAATATTCATATTGATTTATAATTCTTTCTAATTCTTCAGTATTTCCGATAGCAAACCAAAATATTCCCAATAAGTAAATATCATTAAGAGCTTCTTCTTTATTATTTAATTGATTAAAAATATTTAGTGCTTTATTAATATTATCATATGCACTTTGATAGTCACAAGTGTGCAGATAAACTTCACCAAGATTACTTAGCGATAAACCTATTCCATTCTGATTTCCAAGGGCTGTAAATATTTTTTCAGAACGCAACCAACTTTCACATGCCCTCTCGAAGTCATTATTTCCCTGATAAAAAACCCCATAATTTATGAGGATTAAAGCCTCTTGTTCTAAATTACCAATAGTCTGATTTAGTTTTATTGCTTCTTGCCAATATTTTGAGGCTGTATTCTTATCTCCAAGTATGTTATAAATAGTGCCAATATTTACTTTTATACGTGCGATTCTATCAGTCACCTTTCTTTTAGGATAACTTTCTTCTGCAAGAATAAAATTCTTTAAAGCTTGGTCCGGGTTGTTTCTAAACTGAATTTCAATAAGACCTAAAAGATTAAAACACTTTTCTTTTTCTTCATCCATTAAATTTTTGTCTTCAAGCAATTTTTTACAATAATCCTCAGCCTCACTAAAATTATTCAAATCAAATTCAGCATAAGCTATCTGAATCAGAATTTTTTGCTTAAATACAATATCTTTTACTGATAAGTGTAATTGAAGTAAAATGCTTTTCCCATCTTCAAGTTTTCTTAATCCAATCAGGCAAGTCCCTTTAATAAATTGCATCTGATTTTTATCCTCATCAGACATTTTTTCAAAATTTAGCTTGTAAATATTTTCTAAGGCAAGTTTAAAATCACTTAGCTTATAAAGAGTTTTTACAAGTTCATATTTGAATGATATTAGTAATTTTTCATTAATATTAAACTGCAATACTTTTTCTAAAAGGGATTTTTTATATGCGTAAGCACTAATTTCTTCAGCCTGAGTAATCTCCTTTTTAAAAAATTCAACAGATTGTTCGTACTCATTTGCAAGCTCAAATTGTCTTGCTAATTCCATTGTGTTAAAATCAGCGAACAATTTTTTAATTGAGTTAGCGAGAACTATATGAAATTTAATTCGGTTGTTGATGGTTGAGTATATGTATTTCTTAAAGTTATAAGAATTGATTCTAGGTGCATTACTAAGACTTAATGGATCAATAATGTTTTTTTTCTCCAGCTCATCAAGTATGGATTTTAGAATTTCATGTTTAACATCCAGTAATGCTGCAAGCACGGTTTGCTCTATGGATATTTCAAATGCTGATATTATTTGGGCTAGTTTTAATTCAAGACTGTTCAAATTACTAAGACGCATGCGGTATAATTCTTCGTGCGAACTTTGGAGTGCAAGAATTATATCTTCAGTTGATTCAAATGTGACTATAGCATTATTAAACTGAATTACCTTTAGAAGTATTAAATCTTTAATAAACTGTTTAATATTTCCAGGTTGCAGATCAGAATAGAGTAAAATATATTTTTTTAACTCTGCTTTAGGAAAAGATGGAGAATAGCTTAAATCCAAAAACTCTGTGAGCTGATGATCAGTAAACTGATTAAGCTGAATAACACATAAATTATTTAACGACGAGGAAGAATGATCAAAATCAGAAGATTCGGTTAAAATTACTTTTATTCCCTTTACCTGGAATATTCTTATAATCTCAGTCAATGATTCTTTCGTAAATTCATCATACATGTTATAGTCATCTAAAAGTAGGGTAAGCTCTATGCCCGTGGGTAAAGTATTAAATATTCTTTTTACTGAATCGAAAAAACTATTTGAAGAGTTATCAAAGAAATCAATAATAATATCCGCATACTCTTTTTCCTTTTCACGATATATAACTTCAGATAGTATAATTTTTCTAAAAATATACTTTACCGCTTCAAATCCTGATTTGATTTTAGTGTTTTCAATAAATAATGAGTAATGCTTCTGACGGTAAATTTCCTGCATTAATGTTGTTTTTCCTGAACCATCAAATCCGGTAACCGTGAAAACTTCATTACTTGTTTTGTCTTTTAGATAAGTGCTTAAAATGTTGAATGCATCTTTTCTGTCACTAAAGACTTTAGCAGGGATTAAGTCTTTAATAACTTCAAAATCAATCGATATCTCTAAATCTAAAAGGATTTGTAATGCATTTTCATACCGCTCTAAAGGGTTTTTCTTAATTAATTTTGAAATAACCTTTATTAAACTATCAGAATAATTTGACGGGCCTAATTCAAAATCTTCTTCAATGTGAGCTTTATATATTTCAATTTCATTTTGACCAACAAATGGGAAATTTCCATATACAATTCGATAAAGCAGAATTCCCAAAGAATAAAAATCAACTCTATAATTATGTTGTTCGTTTTTTAAAAGTTCTGGTGCGATGTAAAATGCAGTGCCTTGAATTTCTTTTTCATATTCAGCCATTGTGTAGCGTGCCAACCCAAGATCGATGATTTTAATAACAGGATTGCCATTTGTTTCAGAGACAAGAATATTTTCAGCTTTAAGATCGTAATAGATATAATTGGTTTGATGCAGATAATAAAGAACGGAACAAATTTGCTTGATAATTAAATTTAGTTTTTTTTCATCTTTCAATCCGCTATAGTTTAATAACAGATTGGATGGAAAATATTCCATAGTTATAAAAGAAGAGAATTTTTCTATTTCAAGATCTTCATCTTCATCTTTTATTAAAACCTTACAAAGTTCAAATGACTTTATAATATTAGGGTGATCAAGTTTTTGAAGTATAAAATATTCTTCTCGAAACAATTCCTGTTCTTCATTTGATGCTGCTGGGGGTAAAAATTTAGCAGCTACTTCTCTTTCAGGAAATTCAGTATCTATTACATTAAATACTTTACTTCTTCCTTCGCCTAATTTTTTACTAACAATGTATCGTTTATTAATCATTGACTAATTAATTGTGGGATTAAGAAATTTATTTATCTCTCTGCCGATTTCATTAATACTCAACAAGGAGATTATTAAAGTAAATCCGGGAAAAAATATTAACCACCATGATTGTGTTATATATTGTTGCCCGGCTTCAATCATGGAACCCCAGGATGGATATTCAGTTCCAGTGCCTATACCTAAATAACTAAGAGCTGATTCTGCCAAAATCACATTACTGAGTTGAAAAATTAAATTGACAGTTACAGGAACAATAATAACAGGTAATATTTCTCGTATCAACAGTTTGATATTTTTTAACCCAATTAATTTAGCAGATAAATAATACTCTTTATTTTTTATGGATAGCATTTCACTTTTCGTTACTTTAAATAGACTCATCCAACCTGAAAACCCTAAAACAATTATGATAGAAATAATACTATTGCCAAACAAAGCGATTATAAGTATAACTAAAAATATAGCTGGAAATGAAAGAAACAAATCTGTTAATCGACTTAAAAATAGATTTGCAAATCCACCTTGTTCAACTGCGATGAAAGCAAATGTTAATCCTAAAATAAATGAAACCAAAACTGCCCCAAATCCAACCAACAAGGAGATTCTTGATCCATATACAATTCTTGTAAAAACATCTCTACCAAATTCATCTGAACCCAGTAAAAATAACTTGGATTCAATTACCGGCTTATTATTAATACTTACTAGTGAATTTTTATCAACATTAAACTGAAAACCTGACTGGTAATATATGATTGAAGAATCAACTTTCAGACTATCGATAAATATAATATTTTCATTATACGATACTGGAACAACTTTGTTAATTAATTTCTTTACATCATTATCATCATTCTTATTTGATCGATTCTTTAATTCTATATAATCTACCAATGAAAAGGGCGGGAGTATTTTTGTTACCGAAATGTTTTTTTGAAAATCAGGATGCTGAAGGGTTATAACTGGTGCGAAAATAAAACATGCTAACAGCAATATTAATAATGAATCAGCTATTTTTAATCTACGCGAAAGTAATTTTTTAATTTTGCCTGACCTTAGAATTGTTATAGGTAAACTTATAATAAGTAATAATGAGATTATATTATCAATCAATGATATATCGATAACTGCGGATAAATTAATATTCCCTACAAAAAGCGATTGAATAAGCGACAATAATAAACTTAGCAAATTGAATAAATGTGTATACCTTATTACAGCTATTGTTAAAAGAACAAATAGAATAAAATGCCATATTTTTATTTTATTTAACATCAGTTGATTAATTCTTTTAAATATCTCTTATCCATTTTTATCTTTATAAGATCAGCAGCCAAATTTGAAAGCACCATCATTAAGCCAGCTATAAAAGTGCATGCAATTACAAGAGGGAAATCACGATTTAAAATTGCAGTTACTGTTAATCGCCCCATACCTGGCAAAGAAAAAATGACTTCGGTAAGTAAAGCACCCCCTAGTAATATTCCAAACTCAATTCCTGCAATAGAAATTAAAGGCTGAATTGAATTTGGGAGTAAATGCTTTTTAAATATTTCTTTTTCGGTAAATCCATTGGCTCTTAAGTTTAGGATGTACGAACTACTTTTAACAGAATCAAAATTATCTCTTAGGTACTTATAAAAAACTGCAATGCCAGCTAATGATAGTGTAATCATTGGTAACACTAAATGGATAAAAAAGTCTGTAAGTTTTTTAATTGAATCAAGATCATCATGATAAATAGATTTGATTCCAGATGTTGGCAAAACATCAAGCTTAACTGAAAATATGTAAACTAATATTAAACCAATAACAAATGTCGGCACAGAAAACAGAATAATGGAGAGTTTTGATAAATATTTATCAATCGATTTTCCATGTTTTCTAAATGAATATTTGGCAAGTAAATATCCCAGCAGCAATTGTATTATAAAACTGATCGAGGAGAATATAAGGGTAAAAAGAAAATAATCTTTTATCACTGTAAATACAGGCTGGCGATAGTTATAGGAGATTCCAAAATCCCCAGAAAATAAATTAAGCACAAATGAACTATATTGAACATAGATTGACTTATCTAATCCGAATGATCTGGTTACACTTTCCGCTAATTGAGGACTTAATTGTGGAGAAAGGTATTTTTGAGTCGGATTACCGGGAGCTAATCTTATAAGTAGAAAAATAAAAGTAACTAATAATAAAAGAACAAGTATCGAGCTTGCAACTCTTTTTAGTATTGCCCAATAAAAATCTTTTTTCATAGTAAGTAGAATTAAATGCTAATAAATCTTTGGTTAATTTATTATTTTGATAAACAAATACAAAAGTTTAATAATGCTTAAAGCCAAAATTAATAAAGTTGTCCTCACCAATAATAATACAGACAGAGAAGTTCTGCGTAATATTAATTTTAGCATCAGCAATAATATGATTTATTCTGTGCTTGGGAAAAATGGCAGCGGCAAATCCACACTTATTAAATCGCTTACTAGTTTATTAAATAGTGATCTTTATAAAGTTGATGGTAAGGTTCTTTGGTTTGATGAAAATATTTTTGAAATGAAGAAAGTGAGATTATTATCCCTGCGCAAAACAGAGATTAAATATGTTATGCAGGATTTGACTTGGAATTTCGATCCTTTGAAAACTATAAAATATTATTTTGATTATACAGGATTTAAGGAGAAGACTATTTCACTCCAATTAAAAAGTTTTTTGCTTCCTGATTATCAGATAATTTCTAATCTTCATTCTTATGAGCTCAGCGGTGGTATGGCACAGAGAATAAGTTTAATGATAGCGATGCTTTCAAATCCAAAACTTTTAATATTGGATGAGCCAACTTCTGCTATTGATTATGCTAATATTAATCTTATTAAACTAAAACTATTAGAATTTAAGAAAACAGGCGGATCGGTTTTAATTGTTACTCAGGATATTGATTTTGCAAAAGAAATTTCTGATAAAATTGCTTTTCTACATGATAACAAATTAAGTGAGTTTATAGGAATGGTTGATTTTTTTAAAGATTCTGATCTTCCGCTTCACAATACTTTTCTTCAGTCTTATAAAGAACTGCAATGAAAGATATTATTCTAAAAGCTGAAAAGATTTCTTACTCCATTGAAAACAAGAAATTATTTTCCAATAATCAAACTACTGAGATATTAAAGGATGTTTCTTTTGAAATTGAAAGGGGTAAAGTACTTGGAATTTCCGGTCAGTCAGGCAGCGGTAAATCTACGCTTGCAAAAATATTAAGCAGAGTTTATTTCCAAACCTCCGGTACAATTCTTAATCATTTCGTAAAAGATTGGAGTGACTCTCTGTCAAATCCAGTGCAAATATTATTTCAAAATGATGGTGAATTGTTAAATCCATTTAGAAAAGTGAAAGATGTTTTGAATGAAGCCTTTGAATTGAAATTTAAGAAAGACAAGAACTATGAGTCTGAAGTTGATGAAATTATTAAAAAGTTTAATCTTAACCCGAGTTTAAAAGAAAGTAAAGGGTCACAATTAAGCGGTGGCGAAAAGCAGCGTATTGCTCTTGCAAGAATTGTTATTGTGGAGCCTGAAATTTTAGTTTTGGATGAACCATTTTCTTCACAGGATGTTGAAGCTCAGCTTAGTATTATTAAACTAATTATTAAATTAAAATTGGAGCTTAATCTTACAATAATTTGTATCTCGCACGATCTTAACATCTTAAAACACATTTCTGATGAATTAATAATTATGTATAACGGGAAAGTTGTTGAGTATGGGGAAACAAAAGCTTTAATTGATAAGCCTACAAATGAATACACTAGGTTTTTACTAAGAGCACAGGCGTTAAATTTAACTGAAGAAGAAATTCAAAAATTCCACAACACATATGAGCAAAACTAACGCAATAAGAATTCTCGAATCCCACAAAATCATATTTGAAACAATTTCATATAAAGTTGATGAAGATGATTTAAGTGGAGAATCTGTTGCATTAAAAATTGGAGCCAATCCAGAATCAGTATTTAAAACACTTGTTTGCGTTGGAGATAAAAGTGGTCATATTGTGTTTTGTATTCCTGTTACTCAAGAACTTAATCTAAAAAAAGCTGCTGCTGTAAGTAAAAATAAAAAAGTTGAAATGATTAAACTGAAAGATTTATTTCCGCTTACAGGTTATATACGTGGCGGATGTTCACCAGTTGGAATGAAAAAACTTCTCCCAACGTATATTGATGAAACTGCACAATTATTTGAAAGCATTTATGTTAGCGCAGGTGTGCGCGGATTACAAATAAAACTTTTTCCAGATGATCTTATTAAACTTATTGATACCGGTTATAAAGATTTAATTTAAGACTTAAGCTCTGTTTGTAATTATACTTTATTGAGGTTAATAAAATATAGTTTATTTTAGCACTCAAGAAGGAAACAGAATTGAAAACAAAGATTAATTTTATATGTAACGATTCTGAAATCGAAACTTCGATTCATCCCGGAACAACACTTCTCGACTTCATTCGAAAACAACTACATCTGACTGGAACAAAAGAAGCTTGCCGTGAAGGCGACTGCGGAGCTTGTACTGTGCTCATAGGTGAATTATTCGAAAACTCTGTACGATATCAATCTGTGAATTCATGTCTTTTTCCGGTTGGTGATATTAATGGTAAACATGTAGTTACTATTGAAGGACTAAACTCTAATGAGTTAAATACAATTCAAAAAATATTTATAGAAGAAGGGGCATCTCAATGTGGTTTTTGCACACCTGGATTTATTATTTCTTTAACAGCATATTTATTATCTAACTCAAAATATGATTCTGCTGAAGCAGTAGAATCTTTAAGCGGCAATATTTGCAGATGTACAGGTCATTCTTCGATTATTAACGCAGCTAGAAGCGTTTTAAAGTATGTAATAAAAAGTATTACCCAAGATGAAGCACACATAAAAGAATTAATTCATGCAGGAATTATCCCAAATTACTTTTTAACAATTGAGGACCGACTAAAGAAACTTAGAAAATCAAAGTCTATTGAAAATAAAAACAATTACGCAGTTCTAAACATTTCGGGTGGCACTGATTTATTTGTGCGAAAGTGGGACGAAATATTAAATAAAAATATTAATCTCTTATTTTCACATAACTTACCTGATCATATTTCTGAAGAGAATGGAAAGGTTGTAATTGGTGCACGTGCTTCTATAAGTGCTTTTATTAATTCTGCATTAATTCAAAAATATTTTCCTTCACTTAAAAGTAAATTAAAACTTTTTGGTTCATTACCAATAAGAAATCGTGCAACTATTGGTGGTAATATTGTAAATGCTTCCCCTATTGCAGATATGGTTAATATTCTTCTTGTACTCAACTCAACAGTTGAGATTAAAACTGATAGCTCAGAAAGAATTATTCTCTTAAAAGATTTTTACAAAGGGTACAAGCAAGTGGATTTGAATCCAGGAGAACTAATTCATTCAATCAGCTTTAATGTCCCACAAGAGAAATACTTCTTCAACTTTGAAAAGGTATCTAAACGCACTTATCTAGATATAGCCAGTGTGAACTCATCTGTTTATTTGACGATTCAAGATGATGGGATTAAAAAAATAAATCTATCTGCCGGTGGAGTTGCCCCAATCCCATTGTGCTTAATTAAGACCTCAGAATTTTTGACTGGAAAATTGATAAACTCTAAAAATATTTTTAATGCTTATAATGTTGCTCTTTCAGAAATAAATCCAATTAGCGATGCAAGAGGTACAAAAGAATATAAAGTACTATTATTGAGGCAATTGATCTTCGCTCACTTTATTTCTTTGTTTCCAGACAAAATCAGTGTGAGAGAGATTGCATGAAAAATTATGACATCTTACAGCATGTTAAAGGAGAATCACTATTTGTTGATGATACTTTAGTACCTGAAGGATTGCTTTATGCAACAGTCTGCTATTCTCAAATTGCGCATGGAAAGATAATTAGTATTAGTATAGATAAAGCTGAGAAGGTAAAGGGGGTCAAATCGATTTTTACTTCAAAAGATATTCCTGGTGAAAATCAAATTGGAGGAATAATTCAGGATGAAGAACTTTTAGCAAAAAATATAGTCAAATTTGTTGGTCAGCCGATTGCAATTGTGGTAGCAGATAGTCAATTGATCGCAAAAGAAGCAGCACGCTTGATTGATGTAAAAGTAGAAAAACTTCCGGAAATTTTTGATGCTCGTGAGGCAGCAAATAAAAATCAATTAATAACTTCTTCGCGAACATTTGTTTTCGGTAACACTGAAGATTGCTGGGCAAAATGTGATTATGTCATTGAAGGACAAACTGAATCCGGAGCACAAGAACATCTTTACCTTGAGACCCAATCTGCCATAGTTTATCCTGTTGAAGGTGGCGGAATAAAAATAATTTCTTCAACACAATCGCCCACAACTGTTCAAAAAATTACAGCAAGAGTTTTAAATCTTCCTATGCACAAAGTTGAAGTTGATGTACTGCGAATAGGCGGAGGGTTCGGTGGTAAAGAAGATCAGGCAACAACCTGGGCTGCGATGACAGGATTAGCTGCATTCAAATTAAAAAAACCTGTTAAACTCATTCTACCAAGACAAGAGGATATGAGAGTAACCGGGAAACGCCATCCATATTCATCTGACTTTAAAATTGGTTTAATGAAAGATGGGAAAATAATTGGATACGAAGTTACATTTTATCAAAATGCTGGTGCATCTGCTGACCTTTCCCCGGCTATTCTTGAACGTACTCTTTTCCATTGCACTAACAGCTACTATATTCCTAATGTTAAAGCTACTGCAATAAGCTGTAAAACTAATCTGCCTCCCAATACTGCATTTAGAGGTTTTGGTGGACCGCAGGGAATTTTTGTAATTGAATCTGCCATATTTAAAGCAGCAGAGGTAATGGGTATTGATTCCGCTGAAATACAAAAAAGAAATTTATTAAATGAGAACGATGAATTTCCGTATGGACAAAAAGCAGAAAACTGCAATACAAAAAAAACGTGGGAAAAAGCAGAGAGACTTTATTTAATAGATAAAATCAGATTAGATGTTCAATATTTTAATGATACCAATGATATCTATAAAAAAGGTATTGCAGTTATGCCAATCTGTTTTGGAATATCATTCACAAATACATCAATGAATCAAGCAAGTGCATTAGTACATATTTATAACGATGGAAGTGTAAGTTTAAGCACTGCAGCAATTGAAATGGGACAAGGCGTAAATGAAAAGTTACGACAGATTGCTGCAGAAATTTTTTCAATTGATAAAAGGAAAATTAAAACCGAATCAACTAATACGACACGAATTGCGAACACATCTCCAACAGCAGCAAGTAGTGCTGCCGATTTAAATGGTAAAGCAACCGAACAAGCTTGTAACAATATTCTTTTAAGGCTCAAACAAACTGCAGCAGAGATTTTAAAGAAAAATAATTTAGATGCAATTGAAATAAAAAATGAAATGGTGTATAATGATAGCATAATAACAGATTTAAGCTGGACTGAACTAATTAAAACAGCAAATCTTAAAAGAGTAAATCTCTCCTCGCACTCGTTTTATGCTACACCAAATATTCATTTTGATCGCACAAAAGAAAAAGGCAAACCATTTGCGTATCATGTATATGGAACAGCAATCGTTGAAGCAACTGTTGATTGTTTGCGTGGAATCTATAAGTTAAATTCAGTAAAAGTTGTTCACGATTTCGGTAAATCATTCAATCAGATTATTGATAGAGGACAAGCAGAAGGAGCAATTGTTCAGGGTTTAGGATGGATGACTATTGAAGAAATAATGCATAATGAACTTGGCCAGGTTTTAACTGATACATTCTCAACATATAAAGTACCAGATATTCATTTTACGCCTGATATAGAAATTGATTTTTTAGAAGATGCAGAAAATCCATTTGGAATATTTAAATCAAAAGCTATTGGTGAGCCGCCATTTATGTATGGTATTGGTGGCTACTTTGCAATAATGAATGCAATGAAAGCTTTCAATCCAAAATTAAAATGTATATTTAATTCTCCATTAACACCTGAAAAAGTACTGATGAATTTATACAGGAAATCTTGATGAAAGAAATTGAGATCTGGAAGTTTATCAAAACTATCATACACAAAAATAAGAAGGTCGCATTACTTACTGTTGTTGAATCCACAGATTCTTCGCCAGGCAAACAAGGTTTTAAAATGGCTGTGGATGAGGATGGAAATATTATTGGAACCATCGGGGGTGGAATCATGGAGAAAAATTTAATTTCTGAGTCTTTAACCTATGTTAAAGCCAGAGAAAAATATTTCATAAAAACTCTTTATCATAATCCAGAATCTGCAAAAGAAAAAAGCGGCCTAATATGCGGTGGTAAACAAATAGTTGCAATAAGTGTTTTAGACTATGCTGATAAAATTATTGTTGGAAAAATATTATCCTCATTAGAAACTCAATCGGAAGTTATTTTATCAATCTCACAAAATGGACTTTCTCTAAATTCGAAAGTGAATAGTGTACCTAGATATACATTTAAATTTGAAAATGAGTTAAACTATGAGTACAAAGAATTATATGGAAATTCAGACACAATCTATATTATAGGCGGTGGGCATGTTGGTTTGGCTATCTCAAAAATATTAGCAAACCTTGATTTTTATATAATTGTAATTGATCATCGTGAAGATATAGTTACAATGAGGAATAATATCTATACTCATAAAAAAATAATCTGCTCTTACGATGAGGTTGGAAATTATATCAAAGAAGGTGGAATGTCATATGTTGCAATTGTTAGTCCTCAGCATACTGGTGATGAAGCTGTATTAAAATCAGTAATTAACAAAAACTTGAAATATCTCGGAATGATGGGAAGTAAAAGAAAAATAAAAACCATCAGAGATAATCTGATTCTTTCTGGAATTGATCCCGAATTATTAAGTAAAGTGCATATGCCTATCGGGTTGAAAATTGGTGCGCAAACCCCTGATGAAATAGCTATAAGTATTGCTGCAGAAATAATTAAAGTGAAATATAGAAAGATTATCTAGATACTAATTTTTTGAAAAGTTGAATATCTTCTTTATTGGTAATCTTAAAATTAAAAACAGAACCTTCAACTATATTTATCTTTTCCCCAATTCTTTTAACAAGCATTGATTCATCAGTTCCAAAAAAATTTTCTTTTTCTGCTTTTACTAAGGCTTTGTATATATTTTTATGTTTAAATATCTGTGGTGTCTGCACATAATAAACCTCATCACGATTCAAATACTCACCAACAATTTTCTGTCCTTTTATAAGAGTATCTTTAGCTTTAATACAAACAAGTGCATTCCCTTTTTGCTTCGCAGTTTCAAATGCCCTTGTTAAAACATGATCAGGTAATAACGGACGTGCAGAATCATGGACAACTAATAAATCATTCGGATCAGCACCGGAGGAGAGCACTGCATTGTAAACTGAATCCTGCCGGGTATTTCCACCTTCAACAATAAGAGCAACCTTATTTAGCTTGTACTTTTTTATTATTCGTATAAGAAGTTTGAAATATTCAGGTTCAGCAGCAATAATAATTTTATCAATATGACTGTTTTTCTGAAAAGTCAGGAGTGTGTATACAATTATTTCTTTACCATTTACTTTTAGATATTGTTTAGGAGTGGCTAAGCCACTCCGTAAACCTTTTCCTCCGGCAGGAATAATTGCTATTGTTGTCATACAATCATCATAGCATCGCCATAGCTTAAGAAGCGATACTTTTCTTTTAATGCCTTCTTATATGCTTTCATAACATTTTCTGTTTCACCAAGCGCACTTGTAAGCATAAGCAAAGTAGATTCTGGCGCATGGAAATTTGTTATAAGTTTTTGTGTTACCTTAAAAACATAAGGCGGATAAATAAATTTATCAGTCCAGCCTCTGCCCTGTTTTAAGAAACCATCTGCAGTAGTACTTGTTTCCAAAGCACGGCATGCACTTGTACCAACAACAACAATATTGTGTTTGTTATGCATTGCTTTGTTTACAACATCGGCAGTGTGTGCAGATATTTCATAGTACTCAGAATCCATTTTATGTTTTGTAAGATCTTCAACTTCAACTGGTCTAAATGTACCTAACCCGATATGAAGAATAACCGGAACTATGTGAATTCCTTTCTTCTCGATTTTTTCAAGCAGTTTAGTTGTAAAATGTAATCCTGCAGTTGGAGCAGCAACAGCACCATCAACTTTAGCGTAAACTGTTTGATAATTCTCTTTATCCTTTGGTTCCGGATCTCTTTTGATATATGGAGGAAGCGGAGTTAAACCGATTTTCTCAACTGCTTGAAATACATTTCCAGGTTGATTAAATCTTACGGTTCTTCCTCTTGATGTTGTATTATCAATTACTTCACACCAAAGATTATTATCAAAATAAATCTTATTGCCAATTCTAACTTTTCTGGCCGGATCAACAATTACATCCCAGATGCAATCATCTTTATTTAGTTCTCTCAAAAGAAAAACTTCAATCTTAGCCTGAGTTTTTTCTTTCTTTCCAAACAATCGTGCCTGAAACACTCTTGTTTCGTTTACAACGAGTACATCGCCTTTTTCCATATAATCAATTACATCAGTAAACTTTTTATCTTCCATCTCGCCGGTTTCTTTATGAATAACCAACAATTTAGATTTATCGCGCGGACTAACCGGATACTTCGCGATGGAAGTTTTGGGTAAGTTGTACTTGAAATCTGATAGCTTCATTTATCTCTACCTTCTCTTATTATTTTAATTTTCATTTATCATCCAGAGCGAAGTTTAAATATATCTGAACAACAGATTCTTCTTTACTTCGCTCATCGGAATGACTTATGAAATCATTTATTTCTTCTTAGATACTTTTTTCTTTACAACAACTTTCTTTTTAGCTACAGCTTTTTTAGCAACTGTTTTTTTTGATGAAGATTTTGCTGGTTTAGCTTTCTTCATGTCTTTAACAGCAGCCTGGGCAGCAGCTAATCTTGCAATCGGAACTCTGAATGGTGAACAGCTTACATAATTTAATCCTATCTTATGACAGAACTCAACTGATTTTGGTTCGCCACCATGTTCGCCGCAGATACCAATCTTTAAATCAGGTCTGGTTCCACGTCCGCCTTCAACTGCAATTTCCATCAACTTGCCAATTGCATCCTGATCAATTGACTGGAATGGATCTTCAGGTAGAATTTTCTTTTCAAGATATTCAGGTAAAAATCCACCTATATCATCTCGTGAAAATCCAAATCCCATTTGCGTTAGGTCGTTCGTACCAAATGAGAAGAACTGTGCTGTTTCTGCAATCTTATCAGCGGTTAAACATGCACGTGGAATCTCAATCATTGTACCTGTTAAGTGGGCAATTTTCTTCAATCCAAATTTTGTACAAACTTCTGCATGAACTTTTGTTACTATTTCATACTGATGATTGATTTCATTTACATGACATGTAACAGGAATCATTATTTCCGGGAAAGGTTTCTTTCCATCTTGTAATAACTCTGCAGTAGCTTCAAATATAGCACGAACCTGCATCTCAGTAATTTCAGGATAAGTAATTCCTAATCTAACACCACGATGCCCCATCATTGGGTTGTTTTCATGCAATGCATCAGCTCGTTTATTCAATTCTTCAAGCGAGATACCCAAACTTGATGCAAGTTTTTCTCTTTCATCAACTCTTGTTGGAACAAATTCATGAAGTGGTGGATCGAGTGTTCTGAATGTTACAGGATATCCATCCATCGCAGCCATTGTTCCTTTAACATCGTGCTTAACGTGTGGGAATAATTCGTTAAGAGCATCAATTCTTTCAGCTTCGCTCTTTGAGTGAATCATCTTACGAAGTTTGAATAATGGTTCTTCAGAATTTTTACCGTAGAACATATGTTCTGTTCTGAACAGCCCGATACCTTCTGCACCAAACGCTCTCGCACGTGCTGCATCTTCAGGAGTATCAGCATTAGTTCTAACTTTTAATTTTCTAACATCATCACATATTTTCATAAATGCCTGGAAGTCAGGATTTTCTTCAGCGGCTTTAATCATAGGTAACTCACCTAAGTAAACAGTTCCTTTAGAACCGTTAAGCGTAAGCCAATCACCTTCTTTAATAGTAACATCACCAACCGTAAAGTATTTTGCATCGTAGTGCATTTTAATTGTACCGGCACCAACGATACAGCATTTGCCCCATCCGCGTGCAACAAGCGCTGCATGTGAGGTCATTCCACCACGAGCTGTTAATATTGCCTGTGCAGAACGCATACCTTCAATGTCTTCGGGATTTGTTTCTTCACGAACAAGAATTACTCTTTTACCTTCTTTTGCCCATGCAACTGCATCATTAGCTGAGAATACAACTTGTCCTGATGCACCGCCAGGACCTGCCGGCAGACCTTTAGCTACAGCTTTGGTTTTTACTTCAACCGCAGGATCAATAATTGGGTGTAGTAGTTCATCAAGCTGTGAAGGTTGAACACGCATTACTGCTTCTTCTTTTGTAATAATTTTTTCTTTGTACATATCAAGAGCCATCTTTACGGCAGCAGGGCCATTACGTTTTCCAACGCGGCACTGTAACATATAAAGAGTCCCATCCTGAATTGTAAATTCAATATCAAGCATATCGTGATAATGTCTTTCCAACATTCTCTGGATCTTATGAAGTTCGCCATATGTTTTTGGCATTGCCGTTTCAAGTGATTCAAGATGTTCTGTGTGCTCACTCTTGCCAACTTCGTTAATTGGATTTGGAGTTCTGATTCCTGCAACCACATCTTCGCCTTGAGCGTTGGTTAACCATTCACCGTAAAAATAATTTTCTCCGGTTGCCGGGTTACGTGTGAATGCAACACCTGTTGCGGAACTATCACCCATATTTCCAAACACCATTGATTGAACGTTTACTGCTGTTCCCCATTCATCAGGTATTCCTTCAATTCTTCTGTAAGATATTGCGCGTTTTCCCATCCAGCTCTGGAATACTGCAGAAACAGCGCCCCAAAGTTGTTCCATTGGATCTTCAGGGAAAGGTTTTCCTAAAACTTCCTGAACTTTTGCTTTATAGATTTCTATCAATTCTTTTAAATCATCGGCAGTTAAATCTGTATCTGCATGAGCACCGCGAGCTTCTTTCATCTTGTGAAGTTCTTTTTCTAATTGTTGTCTTACGCCTTTACCTTCTTCTGGTTCGATTCCGGCAGCTTTTTCCATAACCACATCGCTGTACATTTGAATTAAGCGGCGATGTGAATCATAAACAAATCTTGGATTGCCGGTTTTTTTAATTAATGCTTCACGGGTTTCGTTATTCAACCCAGCATTAAGAATTGTTTCCATCATACCCGGCATCGAGGCGCGTGCACCGGAACGAATTGACAGCAATAATGGATTTTGTAAATCACCAAATTTAGCACCCATCTGTTTTTCAACCTTAGCAAGCGCATCTTTAACTTGTTTCTCAAGTTCTTTTGGATATTTTTTCTTGTTCTTGTAGTATGCCGTACATACTTCTGTTGTGATTGTAAATCCTGCAGGTACAGGAAGTCCAATGTTAACCATCTCAGCAAGGTTTGCACCTTTACCGCCAAGCAAAGATTTCATCTCTGCTTTGCCTTCTGCTTTTTTACCACCGAAGTAGTAAACATATTTTGTTTGGGCCATAATTACCTTTCCTTCGTTATAAGATTATCTATTAATCAAATTTTCTTTTTACGAAGCGTTTTTTAGTTTATTAATTAAATACTGTTTGAATGATTCTTCATCATCCATACATAAGTTTATTTTAAGATAAAAAATTTCAATGTCGTCAAATTCCCTTTTAAATCTTGAAAGCTTAACTGCATCCTTTTCTGTTGTAACAACAGAATGCGAATTTGTTACATAAAACTGCTTTCTTATTTGCTGAACCTCTTTTAATGTATAATTCTTGTGATCACTAAAAATCAACTTGTTAAGAGTATTAACATGAACTTTATTCAATATATTCAAGAACGATTGTGGATTAGCAATTCCAGACACAACCAGACTTTCCTGTCCTTTAAAATCATCAAGATCATATTCTATCTTTTTAACCGCATCTACAAAACTTATAGCTTTATAATAAGATGTAAAGATTTTTTTTCCTTCAAAACAATTTTTCATTTCAGATTTAATTTCTTCTTTTTCAAGAAACTTTCTGTTAAGGATTATTGCATCAGCTCTATTTAAAGATCTAAATCCTTCCCTCAAATCACCTAAAGGTAAAAGATTGTGTGTAAAGAAACTTTGGTTATTCACAAAACTCTGATCAATAACCACTAGATCAACATCACGTCCAATCCATCTGTGTTGAAAAGCATCATCTAAAACAATTGAATTGACTTTAGTTTCTTCAATTAATCTTTTTGCACCTTTAACGCGATTTTCAGAAACAGCTGCAGGTACTTTACATTCCAAACCAGTATGGTAAATTTCATCACCGCATTCTTCCACTGAAGTTAAAATATCTTCTCCTTTAGAAACCAACTTGTAACCGCTGGATTTTCTTCCATACCCTCTGCTTAAAACTCCGACTTTATAACCAGAGTTTTTTAGAAGATTTGTTACATAAATAACTAATGGTGTTTTGCCAGAACCACCAACATTTATATTGCCAACAGAAATTACTTTTGCATTAACTTTTTCAGATTTAAATACAGACCTATCAAAGAACAAATTTCTTATGGAAATTATTATTCCATAAGAAAGCACAAATGGTGCTAATAATAATTTTACGAATTTCATCTAATCGTTACCTAAAATTTTTCGGCTTCTTTTTGAAGCTCATTTAATTTCTTCTCACATTCTTCAATAACTTTTGAAGTCTCATCATAACTTAATTTTGCATCAACAGATACAGCGTCAGAATAAATCACTTTAACACTTGAAAATGGATTTGGAACCTGAAACTTATCCCAGCTTTTCAATTTTTTTTTAGATTTTATTCCAACTCCCAATAGCACAATCGGGACACCACTTTTTTTTGCAGTGATAACTGCGCCTGCTTTAAACTCATGTTCCGGTCCACGCGGTCCATCTGGTGTAATGGCAATTGAGAAACCATTTTTTGCGTGATCAACCATAATTCCAAGTGCAACATCTCCGCCTTTACTGCTTGAGCCGCGAACAACTTTATATTTCCAATGCTTTAATTGCCTTGCAAGTAAATCGCCATCTTTGCTTTTACTTGTAAGTGCTGCAAATCCATCATTTCTATGTAAGAACCAAGGCAGCAACATTGTGCCGTGCCAAAAAGCCAAAACATAATTTTGTTTTTTCTTCCTTAGTTCATCAATAACTTTTTTATTCTTATAACTAACGCGCAAAGTTTTACAAAGAGCATCAAGGCTGTGCTTTAGGATAAAACTTCCTAAAAATCTCAATGTATCCTGTTTAACTTGTTTTGTGTTCATTGATTAAAGAATAAATAATTTTTGCTGCATTCTTTGGAGCATCTTTATCTCCAAGTACTTTTTTAATTCTACTTAATCTAAGTTTTATATTATTTAACAGATCTTCATCAGACAAAATATTCTTTGCCTCATCATAAATACTCTCAGCATTTGCTTCTTTTTGAATTAGTTCAGGAACAACTTGTTCACCTAACACTATGTTTGCCATTCCGATATTTTTAATCTTAACAAGTGATTTGCCAATTGTATAAGTAAGCCAACTAGTTTTATAAATTATAACCATCGGAAGTTCCAACAGTCCGGCTTCCAGTGTTGATGTACCTGATTTTACAATTCCAAACTTTGCATGTTTTAACAAATCATAAGTATGATCTTTGATCACTTTAAAGTTTTTATGATCAGTTAATTCATCGAATACCTTTACATCAAGATTACTGGAACACGCGACAACTATTTGCATATCAAATTCATCAGCCAGCTTTGAGGCTGCATGAATCGCTTCAGGAAAAATACTTTTTACCTCCTGCTTTCTGCTTCCAGGTAAAATTAATAAAATTTCTTTTGCAGGATCCAAATCAAATTTATTATCTAAGAGATTTCGAGAAACAAAATTGTAATTGTCTATTTCCTGTATCAATGGATGCCCAACAAACTCGGCATTTACATTTTTTTCTTTAAAGAATTTTTCTTCAAACGGAAAAACAACTAAAACTTTTTTGAAAAGTTCTCTAATCTTATATACTCTGCCTTTGCCCCAAGCCCAAACTTGCGGAGTGATGTAATAAATGAGTTCAAGTTTTAATTCAGGTTCAAGTTTTTTTAGTTTTTTTGCGATACTCAGATTAAACCCCGGATAATCTATCAATACAATTTTGCTGACTTTCCTCCTCTTTACTTCTGCTATCAAATCACGCTGAACTTTTTTAATAAACGGTAAATTTTTTATCACTTAAACAAACCCAAGAAAAGCCTTTTTGTTTATGTAAAAAATTAATTCCATACCTTCGTTTTTCTTTTTATCACCGCCGATTCCAAAAATTTTCAAAGAACTATCCAAATTTTTCAACTCACGAATCAACGAAGCACCATGTAAATCACCAGATGCTTCACCCGCAATCACCAAAACGTTTTTACTATCCATCACAAAATATTATTTAAACTTAAATACCACTTAATGATTATTAATAAGACTGTTGTGCCAAAAGCTTGTAATGTTCTTGTTTCAGATTTTAGGCCAGCACTTATTTTATAATCCGGTTGTGGAATTGAACTATCTTTGTACTTTGTAAGTCTTGGAAAAAATCTTGGAACATTTTGTAAAAACTTTTGGTAATCACTGCCAAATTTCTTTTCCAAAAATCCTTCTTCTTCTTTAACAATAAAATCGTATTGAAGAATAAAGAATAAAATCGCTACAATTTGCAAATAAGGAAATAATGCCATCGACATAATTCCAAGTCCCAGGTACATTAAAATATTTCCAACATAAAGAGGGTTACGAACGTGAGCAAATGGTCCGCTAATTACCAGATAAGTACCGCCGACTCCACCTGTTGTTCTGGTTTCACTACCTGCCCAACTAACACCCCAAAATCTTATAAGTTCTCCAATTAAAGCGATAAAAAATCCAACAATTAAACTTGTAACTGTTGCATTTTCAAACACAAGCATAAGTATAACAAATGGGATTGGTGTATAACTTCTGTATTTAAATATTTTTGTTGCTATGCTGCTCATTTTTACTCCGCCATATAGGCTGATTTTCTTTTTAACTGTGCTTGATGTCTTTTTCTTAAATTCTTTTTATTTACTAACTCAGTTATTTTATTTTGAATATCAATAAAGTTATTAAATGGATAAAAACTAATTCGTTCCATAGAACAAAATCTCGCTAATCCGTCTTTTGCAAAGATAAAATCACAGTACTGAGCTGCCTCTTTATCGGAATTACCATCACCAATATAAATTGTATAATCATCTTCACTGCTGTGGTTTATAATATGATTCTTTTTGCAGTTTGCAGAAGTTGGAGAATCAACATCAAAGTAAGGATACTCTGCTTTCAAAATTCCTTTGGTGTCCACAAAAAGTTTATTAGAATAATATTTTAATCCAGCTAAGCCCGCTTTATTAAAAAGTCTATCAATGTAATAATCAAAACCATCGCTAAGAACAACCATCTCTATTTCATTTTGATTACAAAATTTTACAAACGAAATAAATGTTGGATCAACATCAAGCAAATATATAAATTCATCAAGCTCACATTTATTAATAAAATTAACTGAATCACAAAGTTCATCCCAGCATTGGCGTGAGGATATCTTATCACTTAAAAGATCGTCTATTATTCTTTTTACTTTTTCTGCGTTACCAAATCTTCTAAAGATAGCCTCACCAACATCTTCAAGTGTAATCGTTCCATCAAAATCCACAAATACTTTTATTTCCCGCCTCTTCATTATTCAGCTATAATCATTTTTTTTACATCAACAAATTTCCCTACCTTAAGACGATAGAAATAAATTCCAGGAGGTAAATTTTCCGCATCAAATACAATTTCATTTTTCCCTGCAGGATACTCTACATCTTCGATCTTTTTAACTGTTTCGATATTGCTGTTAAAAAACTCAAATGTTATTTGATCTTCTTCTGGTAAATAAAAACTAATTGTAGTAGTAGAAGAAAATGGATTAGGAGAATTTTGTCCCAGCATTATTGATTCTATATCACGGAAGTAATCCACTTTTTCCACAGTAGAATACTGGGGTTGTGTTTTTTCATTTTTCTGTACAACTCTATAATAGATTGAACCATTTAAATCAGGCCAATCATAAAACTCATAATAATTAGTCTCACTTTTATTATTCTTTTTCAGTGATCCGGCAATCTTCCAATCGTTTTCTTTAGCATTTTCTATACCCGTTCTGAAAATACTATAAGTTGTTCCATCATTTTCATTTGCAGCATACCAAAAAACTTTAACGGAATCTCTGACAACCTGAGCATTAAATCCAAGTATCTGCGATGCATAAGTACCGGTGCTAAATATTTTTTGTCCATAAATATCATTACGTTTATCGCTCGTGCCTTTAAATACTGCAATTGCTCCGCCATCACCATCGGGAATAAGATTAAGATAACTCTTCTGCATATTTTGCGATGATGAAATCATTACACCGGAAGAATCCCAAACAAAATTTCCTTTAAGATCAACTTTTTGAATGTATAAATTTGCATTAGGATTATTTTCACGTTTATCAATCCAAGCAAGCACTACACCGTTTTTCATATCATAAACGATACGCTGACCAAATTGATTTCCCTTAATATTAATAATCCTCTTCCCGTTATTTCCCCACAAATGATTTCCCTTAACATCAAATCTCTGGATAAATACATCTTTTTGTTTTTCAAATTCATTAGTCCAGCTTACAACAACACTGGAATCAATAAAAGAAAATTGCGGATTTGTCTGACTGCCCTTTTGATATGTAAGCAGTTTGCCTTCATTTCCCCAAAGGTATTTTCCTTTATCTGATATTAAATTCTGATAAACAATTTTATTAGTTCCCTGATAAGTGATTGCCACATAAATACTGTTACCAAGTTTACCAACGGAATAGCTTATAACGTTACTAGTAGTTTTAGAAATCGTTAATGGTTTTTTCCCCCATTTCCTCGATCCTGTTGAATCTACATATTGACCACAAAGCAGTGTTTTTTGATTTTGATTTTCCAGCCAAAATACAAACGAGCCGCTTTTTCCATCAGGGATTATTTCTGTTTCACTAATAGTATTGTTAGAACTATATAAATTTCCTTTTAACGAATCGCTTAAAAATTTCCCGCTTGGAGTTATAGCCTGATATCTTACAGAAAATTTATTAGAAGAATTAAGATTTTTCGTAATATAACTTATATGAGCGTATCCCCTTTTATCAGCACGTAAAGAATAATCAACTTTTTCGAGTCTACTTTCAGTAAGCTGTATTCCTTCATTCTGCCAAAGTCTTAATCCGTTCTTACTTAACTTTTGAATATATAATTCGGAATTTTTCCTTTTGTCATACCCTTTCCATAGAACAATTGAGTTGCCCGAAGGTTCCACAAATGCAATAGGATTTTCTTTCACTCCGCTTCTTGTAGAAACAGCTTTGCCATCAGCTCTAAAACTTACATCACCATTCTCATTAAAATGGATAAAGTAAATATCACTTTCGAAACTACCTTTTTTGTCTTCCCAAAAAACATAAGCACCGCCATTAAAATCCTTTAGTGCAGATATGTTAATCGGGTCAACTGGATCAATAACTAGTTTAGTGTTTGAAGAAGGATCGTTAACCCATTGGGTAAACGCATTATCATACAATAATAAAAACAATATTAAACTGACAAGTAATGTTTTTATATGTAAATACCCTTTATTCAATAAACTTCAATCACTTTAATTATTAACAAAATCGAGATCATCATTAAACCTAACGCTCACTAACTTAGAAATTCCTTCTTCCTGCATTGTAACACCATAAAGTGTGTTTGCAGCCTCCATCGTTCTCTTGTTATGAGTTACAACTATAAATTGTGTGTCTTTGCTAAAATCATCCAATATTCTTGTGAAACGATCAATGTTGGCATCATCAAGCGGTGCATCAATTTCATCAAGGATACAGAACGGACTTGGTTTAACAAGATAAATTGCAAACAACAAAGCAATAGCCGTTAAGGTTTTTTCTCCGCCGGATAAAAGCTCGATTGATGTTGGTCGTTTACCTTTCGGTTTTGCAATTATTTCAATCTTTGCTTCAAGCGGATCAGCATTTTCTTCTATCTTTAAATCCGCTTCATCGCCAGGGTTAAAAAGTGTTCTGAATATTCTTACAAAGTGACCACGGATTTTTTCAAAGGTTTCTGAAAATTGTGCTTGTGCTGTATTATTAATTTCTTCAATTGTTTTTACAACATCTTTTTCTGATTCAACAAGATCATCTCTCTGCTTATGAAGAAAATCCAATCTTTCTCTTTCTTCTTCATATTCAGAATGTGCAACAAGATTTATTGGTCCCAGATTTTTAACTTTTGTCTTAAGGTCCAGAACTTCATCAGATCTTTGTTTGAAGTCGAAAGACTGTAGATCTTCAAATTCTTTTTTCTCAAGTGTAAGTGAATAATTTTCCTTTATATGATCGATTAGGTTTGCACTTTTGATATCAAGTTCTTTAATGGTTATTTCCATTTTATGAATAATATCGGATACAACTTCTCTTTCTTTACGTAAGGATCTTAAGTTAGTTTCTTTTTCGTTAACATCGTTTCTAAGACTTAAATGACGGGCTTCGATATCATCTAATTGAGTATTTAATACTTTTCTTGCATCTTCTAATTCATTAAAATTTTGCTCCTGCGTTACAAGCTGTTCATCTATTTGCTTGATCTCTAATTCAGCAGCTTCAATATCTTCTTTTCTTTTAGAGATAGAATTACTTATTGCAACAATTGATTCTTCTGCACGCTTAATTGCATTTTCAGTATTGCGTTTCTCTCCGACTAATCTTTCTATTCTAACTTTTAATTCATTTCTTTCAGTAAGTATCTGATTATAGTTTTTTTCAAATTCAGAAAATTCTTCATCTAGAGTTTGTTTTTTTCTTTCTTCTGAATCACGAAGTGCAATCTCTGTATTAAGTAAAGATTCAAGTTTATTTTTTTTGTTATCAAAAAGATTTGATTCAGCTGCATGCTCTTTTATTTCGTGCTGAATTTTTTCAATTTCATCATCTGCTTTTTGCTTCTCAAATTCAAACTGAGCAATTTGTTTATCAACATTTGCAAGATCATTTACGAGCAATCTGCCCTGTTCGGAAATAATTTTAAGATCAATTTCGGAAAGAAGATTATCGATATTTGTAATTCGATTCTGAGTTTCTAAAAGAGCTTTTTCATGATTTGGAAATTCAGTGCTAAGATTTTCCAGTAATTGTTTTCTGCCAAATAAAGAGTCATCTAAACGCGGAACAGAACCTGCTTCAATCACACCATCTCTTGAAACAAAATCACCATTTAAGGTTGCAAAGCTAAAACTTCCGAACTTGGAATATAGTTCGAATGCTTTATTAAGATCATCAACAATACAAACATTTTTCAAAATTTTTCCAAAAAATGGTTTCCACTTCTCCTGGGTTTGTATACTGCTGCTTGCCCAGCTTACAAATCCATTTTCTTTTTCAAGTTTTTTTGCTTTTCGTTTTTCAATAAAATTTTGAATTTTATTCAAAAACCCTTTGCTGTTAAACTCTTCAAAATGAGGAAAATAAAACGAGGCTTTTCCAATATCATTTAGATTTAAGTATTCTATTCCTCGTTTAAGATCTTCTAAAGATTCAACAAGAACATTATTAAGGTTATTCTTTAATGCTGCTTCTACAGCAAATCTAAACTTTTCATCAGAATCACCTATATGAGCAAGTATTGTACTTCCATTTTTTGCCCAGTCTTTATTATCAAGAAGTGCTTTTGCGCCTTTAGATACTCCTTCAAGATTATCTATAAGATTTTGTATAAAAGTAATTTTATCTTTAATAGAATTAATAAGACTTCGCTGTTCAAGCTCTTTTTCTTTTAATTTATTTAATTCGAGTTCAAGTTTCTCTTTTTCACTTTGTTTCTTTAAGTATAAAGATTCTTGTTCAGCTATTTTTTTCTGGATTTCCTCTTTATCATTACCAAGCTCTTCAATAAATCCGACTGTCTTAGCAATGTTGTTTGTAAGAGACTGAATTTTTTCATTCAGTTTTTTAATGTTTACTTGCTTTGATTCAAGAATTGCAATTGTATTTCGTAATTCATTTTCTCTGCCAGTGATCTCTTTAAACTTTTCAAGTAAAATTTCTGATTGTTCTTTTAGAATATTTTTCTTCTGCTCTAAAAATTCCACCTGTGTATCAACATTATGATCAAGAGTTTTCTTCTCATGTTCTTTTTGTGCGATTTGATCTGCAAAATTAGATAGTGATGCCACTCCTTTTTCAGATACGTTTTTAGCTTCATCAAACTGTGCACTTAATTCCTCAAGATCAGTTGTATATCTTTCTTTGTTGCGTGTAAGAGAATTCTTTCTTTCATTATTGAGTGATAAAGAATTCTGAACATTAAAAATCTTTTCAGTCTGAAGAGTAATTTCGTTTCTTTTGTCCTTTAGTTCATTTTCTATCTCAACAAGTTTTTCACGTGCTGCTTTAATTTCGTCTTCAAGCTTTGCAATATCAGATTCATACTGAATTTTTTTCTTAAAATTTTCTTCTTTGCTAAGCTTTGATTCATCAATCCGGAGTGTAAACAAAGCTAATTCCCGTTCCGATAGATCAATTTCCAACTCACGTAATTGGGATGTTAAAACATTATACTTATCAGCCCGTTTAGCTTGTCTTTCAAGCGAAGCGACTTTTTTCTCAACTTCGGAAACAATATCGTTAACACGGGTAAGATCTGATTTAACCTCATCAAGTTTTCTCAGCGCAAGTCTTCTTCTCATTTTATACTTATTAACGCCGGCGGCTTCTTCAAACATTGTACGGCGTTCTTCAGCTTTATTGCTAAGAATTGTTTCAACCATTTTTAGTTCGATAACAGAATAAGCATTTGCACCAATTCCCGTATCCATAAAAAGATTGGTTATATCTTTTAAACGGCAAATGTTTTTGTTTAAGAGATATTCGCTTTCGCCGGAACGGAAAATTCTTCTTGTTATTGTAACATCTGTGTATTCTGTTGGAAGAATTCCTTTTGTGTTTTCAATAGTCAGCGATACTTCTGCCATTCCCATTGGTTTGCGCTGTGCAGTCCCGTTAAAAATAACGTTTTCCATTTTATCACTTCTAAGCGTTGAACTTTTCTGTTCACCCAAACACCAGCGAAGTGCATCAACTACATTTGTTTTGCCGCAGCCATTCGGACCAACGATAGATGTGATACCCTGATTAAAGTTAATCTGGGTTTTCTGCGCAAAAGATTTGAAGCCTAATATTTCTAATTTTGATAAATACAAATTGTGCTATCCAAAAATGTTGAATTGTTTAAGAGCCAGTTTCAGATATTGAAATACAGAGTTATTCACTTCATAATAAAGCAAGAAAATTATTTTCAATATCAAAATAGAAAGCAAACCATAGAAATATATTCCACCGGCATTAACATCAAAGATTACCGAGATACCTTTCAGAAGTCTATATAGAAGCCAGATTACAAACGCGACAAGAAATAAATACATATAAATATTTCCAACGCCAGCATTTAATAGTCGGTATAGAACAATTCCAACTGGAATTAGCAGTACAACCGGAAGTAGCGCCCAGACTACTGTGAAGAAAACACTGGATAGATAAACTTTTGTTCTAACAAAGAATGAAGAAGCTGTTATGATTATGGTTAGTAGAATCATAATTATAATTGCTAAAACAAAAAGCCAAATCAAAGCTTTTACAGGATTCCATGCCAGATAACTTATTCCAGAAATTAAACCTGGACTTCCAAACGCTAGAAGAATTTTTTCAACAAGTACATTGTTTTTAATGTAGTAAAAAAGATTTGCGAATATCAGCGAACTGACTAATGCAACTATTAAAGCAAGAAATAATGAATGATATGCTGAGATTATTCTTTGATCCCGAACATCTGCAAAAAAGTTGTACGGACGAAGCAGTGCACGTGAGGCATCTTCTCTAAACTTTCTTCCTGAATTAACCAAAACACCCATCAACAATGCCAGAACTAATCCTGTAATAATAAATATCATCGGTGCATCGTCTTTATCGCTGCCGATAGGTATTGTAACTTTCTCAGTATTTCTCATTCTTGCAGAAAGAACTTTGTATGCAAGTCTATCCTGACTTCTTTCTTCGCTAACTAAACCGAGGTTGTAAATGTTTTCATCCTTATAACCACTTATAATTGACGGAAAATCTCCGCGTAAATCAAACATTGTGTTTGCAAAAAAACCCGAAAGATTGTTGCTCTCATAAAAGCTGAACATATCATCAAAAAACTTTGCTTGTGCCTCGTATGAAAACTTATTTACATAACCATCGGTTTGTCCAACGTTTACAGTGTAAGTTGCTTCTCCGATAAATAATTTTCCTTTACCAGCGGCTTCAATAAAATTTGTAACTTCACTTTGTTTATCAGCCGGGGTTTGATTTAAGAATTCAATACCATAAAAATCAAGATTATTTATTTGCTGATATTCAAAATCAAAAAAAGAAGCGTATGTTAAAATGCTTCTGCTCTTTTTTACTTGTGATGCAAGTTCACTTAATAGCGCACGATGAGCATCTGAACTAAACAGATAAGATGAGCCAAATCCAATTCCACCGACAGCAGAAAAATCCTGATAGGCTTTTAACAAACTTGAAAGATAATTTTTACTGCGCACTACGAAATTCTGAGAACCCGCAAGTCCTTCCGGCAAATTTGCGATTGGCAGTTCAACAAAAGCTAAAAGACCAATCTGTTCACACAATCTTAAATAGTAGGGATTTGGAAGTGACTTTGAAAATCTAACTGAGTTAAAACCGGCTTGTTTTATTTTTTCTAAATCGCTTTCCATTCTTTCAAAAGAAGTAAGACTTCCGTACTGATAGAAAGATGGAGTATACGTAACACCGTATAGATTAAACTCTTTTCCATTTAAAGAAAAATTATCCTTTGATGATTCTAATCTTAAAAGTGCAACACTTTGATCATGTCTATCGATCAATTGATCGCCGCGCCAAAGTTCTATTCTTACAATGTAACTCTCGGGATTTTCAGGACTCCACAAAATTGGCGATACAATTGAGATTCCACTTTTTATTTCAATCTGTTTGTTCTGCTTAAGTATGAATTTGTTATCATCTATTGATGAACTTGTCTTCCCATCAGGATAAAATATTTGGGTCCTTAATGTAAAATTTGATTGTGTACCAAGCGTATCGTTTATCTTTTTAAATTCTTTGTTATCAATAACAGATTTTAAAGAAATTACAGCCTTGTTCAATTTTAGATCAACATCTGTTTTAAAGGTAAAATCTGAAATACTAACATTAGGAGTTAGATGTAAATAAACATCACGAATTACACCGCCGAAATTCTGCGGAAATAAAAATCTTTGCTTAAGCGGAATCGTATTTTGTGAATCAAGTTCATACGAAAGTTTAACGGAAATAATATTGTCTTTATCTGATCGAAGAATATCTCGCGGTAGTGAAACTGTAAATGGAAATTCTCCACCGGGATGGCGATAGATAATTACTTTGTTAACGGAAATATCTGCTGAGTAGTTTAATCCAAAAAAGTTTAAGGATATTTTATGATTGTTTAGCTGTGCGTTGGTAAGTGGAAAACTCTTCTCAAAAACGAACTCGCCTTTTCCTTCAAAGATTGATGGAACGCGAACACTAACTTTTTCTTTTTTCTCATCATCAGAAGGATAGACTTTCCAGTTTCCGTTTAGAGAAATTACATTACGAGTGTCTGTAATATCAAAAAAAAGCTGGTCTGAAGTATTTATTTTATAATTAGGTAGATCTCTGAATATAACCTGCGAAAAAGTTACCTGGGAGAAAATTATTGCGGCTATAAACAGATTGTAAAGTAAATTTTTGAGGGAAATCATTCTTTGCTAAAAAACTCCTGAAAAATAAGTTACAAATATAACCTCAAATCGAAGGGATTGCAATGAAATGAAAGCCCGATTTAAGCTAATAATCGGGCTTTTGAAAAGAAAATAAAATATTTACGCGCCTTTTATAATTCCTATGAAAGAATCAGCTTTTAAGCAGGCACCACCAACCAATGCACCATCAATATCTTTTTGGGAAAGAAGTTCTTTTGCGTTGTCTGGTTTTACACTTCCACCGTATTGGATTACTAAATCGTTTGCAACTTCTAAGGAGTAATCAATTTCAATTAAGTCACGAATAAATTCGTGAACTTCCTGCGCTTGAGCAGGGCTTGCAGTTTTTCCTGTTCCGATAGCCCAAACTGGCTCATAAGCAACAATAATATTTTTCATTTCATCAGCAGAAATTCCATCTAATCCTTTTAGCACCTGTCTTTTAACAACATCATTGGTTGTTCCGTTCTCTCTTTCTTCAAGAAGTTCACCAATACAAAAAATTGGTTTTAATCCTGCAGCTAAAGCTTTTTTGATTTTCTTATTAATCATTTCATCACTTTCACCAAAGATGTGTCTGCGTTCTGAGTGACCAAGTATTATATATTCACATCCAACGGATTTTAACATTGATGCAGAAATTTCCCCGGTAAACGCACCATTTTCTTCAAAGTGCATGTTCTGCGCTCCGAGTTTAATCGAACTTCCACTAACAAGTTTTGATGCTTCTGATAAAGAAGTGAAAGGCGGGCAAACAATAACATCACAATTTGGTTTTTCATTCTGTAAAAGATTTTGTAATTCAACGATAAGTTTTTCTGATTCTTTTAAATCGTTGTTCATTTTCCAGTTACCGGCAATTACTACGTTACGCATTTTTTTCCTCTAAGGTTTAATAAAATTTCTTTGTAAAATTAAGAAAGAAATCTCTGGATTTAAACTTAGCGTGCTTTGCGTGTTTTAACTTTGCTTTCTTTTGGAATAGCTATTCTTTGGGAACGTGAAATATCTTAAAGTTTCTCTCTATAAGACAACAAAGATATTCATCAGGATTGCCAATAATCATCCCAAAAATCTTTTAATCCTTTTTAGTATTTTAGAACAGAAATTTTTAATCAATAAAACTTCTTTTATGCAGTCATCTAAAAAAAATATTGCTGTTATCGCTTTAAGCGGAGGAATGGATAGCTGTATTACTGCAGCTATTGCAAATCTTGATTACGAACTTGCCTTTGCACATATCAATTATGGCCAGCGAACTGTAAACAGAGAATTAAAATCGTTCGATGAAATTGCAGATCATTACAGAGTTAAAAAAAGATTAATTATTGATTACACACATCTCGCAAAAATCGGTGGTTCATCTCTTACAGATAAAAATATTGAGGTGACTAAAGCAGATTTGAGTAATCTGGAAATCCCATCATCTTATGTTCCGTTCAGAAACGCAAATATACTTTCTGCTTGTGTTAGCTGGGCTGAAGTATTAACTGCAACTGCTGTTTTTATTGGAGCAGTTTATGAGGATTCATCTGGTTATCCTGATTGCAGACCAGATTTTTTCTCTGCTTATGAAAAAATGATTGATCTCGGCACAAAACCAGAAACAAAAATTAAAATTGTTACTCCAATAATAAACTTATCAAAGGCAGAAATTGTTAAGAGAGGAATTGAACTTGATGCTCCGCTTCATTTAACCTGGAGTTGTTATCAAAATGAAGATGAAGCTTGTGGAGTTTGCGATAGCTGTGCGTTGCGTTTACGCGGTTTTCAGCAAGCTGGATTTGAGGATCCAATAAAATATAAGATTAGACCAAAGTATTAAAAATCATCAGAGGACAAATGAGCGACAATTTAAAACTTGTAAATAACAAATTAGCTTTGTTAGAAACTTTTGAAAATAAATATCCAAACAGAAACTACACGGTAACACACATAGCGCCAGAGTTTACTTCGCTTTGTCCAAAAACCGGGCAGCCTGATTTTGCAACGATTACATTAGAATACATTCCGGATCAGCTTTGCGTGGAATTAAAATCTTATAAGTTTTATCTTCAATCATATCGTAACGATGGAATTTTTTTTGAAAGTGTTACAAATAAAATTCTTGATGATCTTGTTGAGGTTACTAAACCGCGATATATGAAGATTACAGCAGAGTTTAACACTCGCGGTGGTATTTCTTCGGTAATAGAAGCCGAGTATGAAAACGAAGATTTTCCGTTTGATGAAGAAGACGACAACTTATTTAATTAACTTAAACTAATTATGCTGCGTTTGCTTGAAATAAAAAAAGGATTCCTTAAAGAAAGAGAAATTCTATTTGCTGAATACAATGGCAAATCCGATGCCTTTGAGTTCAGCAAGAATTATAGTGTACTTATCGAAGACACAATCAGAATTATTTTAGCTGATAAAAAATTCAATTTTGCATTAGCCTCAGCAGGTAGCTTTAGCAGACGTGAACTTTCTCCTTACTCAGATATTGATTTAATGATTATTTCTGAATCGATTGAAAAAGATGACACGGATATTAAAGAAGTAATTACAAGTTTATGGGATGGAGGAATTGAAGCCTCTCATACAGTTCGTGAATTATCCGACATTAAAAAATATTTATCAACTGATCTTCACACTTTCACTCAATTTTTTGAAACAAGGTTTATTAATGGCGACGTTTTACTTTATAACAAATGGAACACACAGCTTTTAGATTCAATTAATGATGATTCAAAAAAATTACTAATTACCAATTTTGTTGAAGATGTTAGACAACGCCATGAAAAATATGGTGACTCACCTAAAATGCTTGAACCTAACGTAAAAATGTCTGCGGGCGGTTTACGTGATTTTCAATCCATTGAATGGATGATGATGATAAGCAATAAGCAGTTGTTAAACTCTCAACACGAATTAACCCAGGCAGAAATTTTTATAAATCATCTAAAGAAAAATAAGCTTACTACGCCAGCCGAATGTAAAAGATTGCTCGAAAGTTATAAACTAGTTCTTTCCATCCGGCATTTTCTTCATATCATAACAAAATCTAAAACAGATAGATTTGAGTTTTTAAACCAGATAAAACTAGCATCAGTATATGGGTATGAAGAAAACGACTTAATGTCTTTTATGAAAAACTATTTTGCTGCAGCTAATATTATATTCCGCGTAAGTCATTCAATTATAAAAAAGTTTAAAGTTGAGTTTATAAATCCTGTTCCGGATTCACTTTCTTATGATCTTGACGAGGATTTTTACATTAAGAACAAAGTGATTTTCTTAAAGAAAAATGAACAACTAACTCTTTCAGATATTTTTAGGGTTTTTTACTATCGAGCTTACCACAATGCAGGATTTGATGATCATCTCCGGACAAAGATTATTGATGCCACTGAAGATGCTGAGGAAAATAATTGGTCGCAGCCCGATTCATCCGTTTTTTTTCGCGAGATTCTAAAGTTCCCTCGTAATGTTGGCGCTACCCTGTCAATTATGAATGAACTTGGAGTGCTTGGAGCATTTCTTCCGGAGTTCGGCGATTTAAATGGTTTTATGCAGCACGGTGTTTATCATTGTTACACAGCTGATGAGCACACTTTGATTACAATTAAAAATTTAGAAAAACTTTCAAATCAAAACTCTGCTTACAGCAAATTATATAATTCAATAAAAGATAAAGAGATATTAAATCTTGCTTTGCTGCTCCATGATATTGCTAAACCGATTGATATTTCTGGTCACGAAATTATTGGCGCTGAAATGACATCATCAATTATGATAAGACTTGGTTACGAAGAAGAAGAAATTGATAAAGTAAGTTTTTTAGTTAAGAATCATTTAATGATGGAACAAGTCGCGTTCAGAAGAAACTTGAATGATGCTGAAACTTTAAACTCATTCGCTCTAAAGTTTAATTCAATTGAAGAACTTGATTTATTATACTTGATAACATATGCAGACCTTTCTGCTGTTAATCCGGCTGTCTGGACTTCTTGGAAAGCTGAATTGCTTTCAGAGCTCTACCGTAAAAGTAAAGCGATGATCCTGGATAAAATTTCAGGAGAAGAACTTCTTTACTCGACAATTTATTCTGCTCCAAAAGATATTTCAAAACATTCTGATAAGATAACTGAAAATCATGTGCAGGATCATTTTGATTCTTTGCACGATGATATGGGTTATGTAAATCATTTTTCAGATGAGGAAATTGCTTTGCACGTAGAAGAAATATTAAAAGGTGATAGTGTTTCCGTTCTCTTTAAAGAACTTGATGATTTTACAAATGTAACAGTAATTACTAAAGATTTCCCTTCACTTCTATCAAAACTTTGCGGTGTATTTGCAATTAATGATTCTAACATTCATTCTGCAAAAATATTTACACGTAAAGATGGTATTGTAATAGACACCTTTCTTGTCACTGATTTCAGGACTCATAAACGAGTTGATACAGCAAAGTATGAAAAGATAAAAGAGGATTTTTATTCCGTGATAAACGGATTCTTAGAACTTCACCAGGAAGTTGCTAAGTTAAAATCCCGCTGGTGGCGCATTGAGAATAAATTATTTAAGCGAAGCGGGCAAATTAAAATTACTTTCGAAAA
>CALLZX010000440.1 GCA_937858935.1 uncultured Ignavibacteriales bacterium
AGTAAATCTATAGACACAACGTTGGCTCTAAATAATTCTGCAGACTGGATTGTAAATTTTTACTCAAGTAACAAATCTTTAGTATTGTGGATTAACAGCAATAGTGGTGCAGTAACTAAATTATCAGGAAATTAAAAAAAGCGATTCTTGAGAATCGCTTTTAATGATATTTGATTAGTGTTAAATTCTAATTAAGCTATTCCTTTATAAGATTTATACTCCCTTCTTCGGGAACTGTAATTTTATATTTATCTCCGTTCTTTAATTTTAATTTAGTATCACGCAGCCAGGGATTGTAAAGCTTTAGTATTTTATAATTTATCCCAAATGTTGTCGCATAATCTGCAAAGCTTTCAACCGAAGTATTTAACTCAACTTCTTTAAACTTAAGTGGTTTATATAAATCCTCGTCTTTCAAATCATAACCATATGCAGACGGATTTTCCATTATTAACTTCATTGCTATTATTCTGGAAACATAACGGGATGTTTCTGAACCAAGTACAAGATTCCAATAGTTGGTTGATTTTTGTAAACCGCTCCATTTTTCTATTCCGCTGATACCGGCATTGTATGATGATGCTGACATAGTCCAGTTACCGAACATTTGATATGCCGTATTAAGATATTTACAAGCAGCCAAAGTTGATTTTTGAACATCATACCTTTCGTCAACCTCTTCGTTCACTTCTAATCCGTATTGTTTTGCCGCTGTCTTAATAAACTGCCAGTAACCTGTTGCCCCTGCCGGCGAAACAACGTTTTCCAAGTTGCTTTCTACAACAGCAAGGTATTTAAAGTCATCAGGAATATTGTTTTGTTTTAATATGGGCTCGATAACCGGAAACCATCGTGCGGCTCTTTTAATTGCAAGAATTGTTGCAGAATGCCAGTAAGTATTGACTAATATTTCTCTATCAACTCTTTCGTAAACTTCAAAATTTTCTAACGGAACTCCTTCACCAAAGATTGTAATGTTGTTTGGAATTTTAGGGGAAATAATTTTGTAGTCTTGAGGAAATAATTCGCCTAAATTTCCATCTGTTAGAGCTATAGTGTTGTGCGTAAAGAACAAGTTTGTTGATACAAACAACAACCCAACAACAGTAATAACGCCAGTTAAGAAATAGTACATTTTAGATTTTTTAGTAAAGCTTTCTTTTAATCTTAATAAAACACTCATCATTAATCCTTTTATTTTGCAGTGCATGATAAAAAAACGCGATGCAATTACGAAGACCAAAAAAAGTGTTGTTATATTTGTAAGAAAATAATTTCAGAGGAAATATGGAAGTTCAGGAAGCATTTCTTAATCGAAGAAGCATAAGAAAGTATAAAGATCAAAAAATAAGCAAAGAAAATCTGGATAAGATTCTTAAAGCTGCGATGTACGCACCAAGCGCAATGAACTTGCAAGCCTGGCAGTTTATAGTTATTGATGATAAAGAAATACTTGTTGATACAATTAAATCAATTCCTTATGCGGAAATGTTAAGACAATCTGCCTCCGCAATTATTGTTTGCGGAGATTCATCTGTTGAAAAAAATGAAAGCTGGCTTTTACAGAATTGTTCAGCAGCAATACAAAACATTTTGCTTTCTGCTCACGGATTAGGAATTGGATCGTGCTGGATTGCAATTCACGGAATGGATGATGTTTACAGAAACATTAAAGCACAATTTAATCTTCCTGATAATATTGTTCCCGTATCTTTAATTTCACTTGGCTATCCCGATGAAGTTGTAAAAACAGAAGAAAGATTTAGTCAGGATAAAATTCATTTTAATAAGTGGTAATATGGATGAGGTAAAATCAAATAAAGATTATAATCCTGAAATGCATTCGGCAGAACACATTTTAAACCAGACAATGGTTAGAATGTTTAACAAAGGACGATCTTTTAGCAATCATATAGAAAAGAAAAAATCCAAATGCGATTATCATTTTGATCGCAATCTTACAGAAGAAGAAATTGAAACAATTAATAAAAGATTAAATGAAATAATTCAACAAGATTTGCCGGTTACCGAAGCTTTTCTAAAGCGAAATGAAGCAATAAATTATTTTAAGCTCTCTCAATTGCCAGATGACGCGGGAGATACTATAAGGATAATTAAGATTGGAGATTATGATGCCTGTCCCTGCAGCGGAGTACACGTTTCATCAACAAAGGAAATAGGGGCGTTTCAAATAATCTCTACAAGTTTTGAAGATGGAGTTTTGAGGGTAAGATTTAAGCTGCCAAAGGATTAAGAGCAACCTTCGAGGTTACAAACTAACCTCGAAGGTTTCATTAAATTACTTTTTATTCAATATGTCTTCTATCTGATCCATAACTTTGTTCATCTTCTTCATTGTCAATTCAAATGGTTCCGGTGATAATGGATCAATTCCGGCATCTTTAATTAATTCAACTGCATACTTCGATCCGCCGCCTTTTAATATCTTATAAAAATTATCTACTGCAGGATTTCCTTCATTAACAATTTTTTCTGCAAAGGCAGTTGCATAAATAAGTGACGTTGAATATTGAAAGACATAATATGTATATCCCATAAAATGAGGAATGTAAGACCACTCATATTGAATATAAGGATCAACTACACAGTGTCCCGCATCGTGACCATAATATTTTTTTACAATATCATAATAAATATTACAAAGGTCATCACCGGTTAATGGCTGGCCTTGCTCAACTCTATTGTGAATTTCTAATTCAAACTCTGCAAAAGATGTTTGCCGAAAAATAGTTGTACGTAAAAGATCAAGATAACTGCCGAGCAAGAAAAGTTTTTCCTCATCGCTATTTGCCTTATTAACCATATAATTATTTAGCAGTGTTTCATTTATTGTTGATGCGATCTCAGCAACAAAAGTTGCGTAATCTGCTTTTGCAAATGGCTGATTAGAATTTGAATAAAAGCTGTGCATTGTGTGTCCAAGTTCGTGTGCTAAGGTGGAAAGTGATTCGTAATCATCATTCCAATTCATAAGAATGTATGGATGAACATCATACGCAGAACCACTAGAGTAAGCTCCGCTTCTTTTCCCTTCAGTTGGAATAAAATCTATCCATCTGTTATCAAAGGATTTTTTTACTGTAGATAGATATTCTGATTTTAATGGTGTAAGTGCATCAAGAATTGCTTGCTGCCCTTGTTCAACTGTAAAATGTAAATCAACTTTTTTAACAAGTGATGTATACAAATCATAATAGTGAAGTGTATCAACCCCAAGCATTCTTTTTTTCAAATCCAAAAAGCGATGCAGTGTTGGGAGACTTTTATTTACTTGCTCAATCAAAGTAGTATAAACGGTTGGAGGCAGGTTATCGCCATTAAGAGCAGATTCCAAAGAGGTTTTATAATTTCTGTTCTTAGCGTAAACCCAATCCTTTTTAACTTTGCCAACAAGATTTGCGCCGAGAGTGTTTTTAAAATCACCATAACTATTAAAGAAAGTTTCAAATACCTTACTCCTGTCATCACGATTTTCAACTGCTCTAACTCCTGTAAAAGTAGCTGGACTCAACTCAACTTCATTTCCATCTGAAAGAGTAATCTTTGGATTTGGTTTTTCGCCATCTGCAAAAATTGAGTAAACAGTATTTTGGTTTCCCGCTATCAGACCAAAACTTGCAAGGATCTTCTCCTCTGCTTCAGTTAGTGTGTGCGGACGTAATCTTTGTATGTTATCTATGTACATTGAGTAAGTATTCAGTTCAGGTTTTTCTTTAAAGAATTTTTCAATTTTTTCTTTTGGAATGGCAAGAATCTCCGGCTCAAAGAAAGATGCAGTTTCACCAAACTTTGTTCCCACTGAAGAAAGCTGCTGAAGCAATGCCTGGTGTTCAGAAATCCGAACATCTTCATTACTAAAATTTCCGGCATAAGTACCTGCTTTATAAAAAATTTTCAGCATTCCAAAATAAGAGTTTAGTGCATTTAATAAATTTTGAGAATTCTCGCCAAGACTGCCCTTGTATGCAGCAAATTCACTAATCCTGGCTTCAACTGTATTGATATCCGTTTGCCAGTCGGACAAATCCGGGTACATATCTGCAAGATTCCATTTATATTTATCCGGTACATCAGATCGTTTGGGTGCTTGAGGAAATATTGTGGTAACGATTGTTAGGGCAACAAGAGTGTAAAAAAGAATTAGTTTTTGTTTTGTCATTTCTCCACCTAATATGAGTAATTGAATTTTTGTATTGTAAACTTAAGGAGAATTACCCAATGTGCGAAAATTTTAATGATGAATGGTTTTATATGGCTAAAAAAGAGCTTTAAAAATTCCGCAAGATTTTAGTTGCGATATTTTTATATTTCTTCATCGAAACAAATAAACTTTTATATCAAACAAAGGTTATACAATGAAATATTTAATAGTTGCATTTTTAATTGTCGCACTATTTACTGCCTGCACTGATAATCAAACTCCGCAAAAAGATTCAAAGGAAGTAACAATGCTCAAAGAAAAGATTGCCAAATTTGTTCCTGTTGAAATACAGTATGATGAAACACTTTTAACAGACCGAGAAAAAGTTGTGCTGGAAAAACTTTATCGTGCATCTAAGATTATAGATGAGTTATTTCTTGAACAAGTTTACTCAAAGAACAATCAATTAAAATCAGAACTGATCTCGGATCTTTCTAACAAATCTATTATAACAGATAACCCCGAACTTAAGCTAGAACTTGAACAGAAGCTTGAACTTTTCAACATTATGTTTGGTCCATTTGATCGTCTTGAAGACAATGAACCATTTATTGGTAAAGATAAAAAACCGCTGGGTGCTAATTTTTATCCTGAAGATATGTCGAAAGAAGAATTTGAAAAGTGGATAAAAACAAATCCTGCCGATGAAAAATCATTCACAAGTGAATTTTCGATTATCCGAAGAAAAAATGGAAAGCTAGTTGCCATTCCTTACAGCGAATACTTCAAAGAAAAATTAACTGCAGCATCAACACTTTTAAAAGAGGCAGCAGAATTTTCAGACAATCCATCACTCAAAAAATATTTATTTTCCCGTGCGGATGCATTTTTAAGTAACGATTACTATCAAAGCGATATGGACTGGATGGATTTAAAAGATCACAACATAGAAGTTGTAATTGGTCCTTATGAGGTTTATGAAGATGAAATGTTTAACTACAAAGCATCTTTTGAAAGTTTTGTAACAATAAAAGATCCTGTTGAAACAAAAAAGCTCGAAATATTTGCAAAATATTTAACTGACATAGAAAAAAATCTTCCGCTTGATGATAAGCATAAAAATTACACTCGCGGATCAGAATCTCCAATCGTTGTTGCTAATGAAGTGTTTACTGCCGGTGATACAAAAGCAGGGGCTCAAACTCTTGCGTTTAATCTTCCTAATGATGAGCGTGTAAGACAGGCAAAAGGTTCAAAAAAAGTAATGTTAAAAAATGTTCACGAAGCAAAGTTTGAAAAACTATTAAAACCAATTGCGGAGATTGTTCTTGCTTCTGATCAACTTAAACATGTTACTTTTGATGCTTTCTTCAATCATACATTGATGCATGAAATGTCTCATGGTGTTGGTCCTGGCTTTATAAAAGTAAACGGCAAAGACACTGAAGTTAAAAAGGAACTGAAAGAAACATACTCAACTATAGAAGAATGCAAAGCTGATATTCTTGGTATGTACAACAATATATTTATGATCGAGAAAGGTGTTTACTCTAAGGAAACAGAAAATCAGGTTTGGGTAACTTTTCTTGCAGGTGCGTTTCGCAGTATGCGTTTTGGAATTGGCGAAGCACACGGTGGGGGTAATGCAATTATTTATAATTATCTGTTAGAAAAAGGTGGATATGTTTACGATGAAAGTACACAAAAAGTTTCTGTGGATTTCATGAAGGTTTATCCAGCCTTAAAAGAATTATGTAATTTAGTTTTAACAATTCAAGCAGAAGGAAATTATGCAGGAGCTAAAGATTTAATTGCAAAGTATGCTGTTAACTCGCCAACAATAGAAACGTTGAGAAAAAAACTTGAAAAACTTCCTGTGGATATTAAGCCAGTTTTTGCGATTGAGGAAAAACTTAAATAACAATAAAATAATAGAATTATTGCTATCTGTCATTCCCACGAAAGTGGGAATCTATTTAAAACCTTAGATTCCTGTTTACAGGCGAATGACATTGAAATTAAATCCACAGCTTTAAGTACTTTTATTGAATTTATGAAAGAAAAAGTAAGATACGTTTCTGCAGATTTGTTACGTGGACTAGTAATTATAATTATGATCGAAGTCCACGTATTTAATGCTTTCTTGCTTCCTGAATTAAGACAATCCGGTTGGTTTGGTGTTCTTAATTTTATTAATGGATTGGTTGCCCCTTCATTTTTGTTTGTATCGGGTTTTGCATTTCAGGTATCCTCCGGTGGTAAGCTTGATGAAATGAGAAAACTTGGCAAAGCATTCTGGAAAAAGATTGGAAGAATTTTTCAGATAATAATAATTGGCTATGCTTTACACCTTCCATTTTATTCTATATCAAAAATAATTAACCAGTCAACCCCACAATTGTTAGAAAAATTTTTAGCTGTAGATGTTTTGCAATGCATAGGTTTTGGTTTATTGTTTTTGTTCCTAACAAGATTATTAATCAAATCAGATAAAACATATCATTACTTTCTAATTGCTTCGTTAATCGTTGTAACGGCTATTTCACCGTTGCTGTGGAAAATTGAATTTGCGAAATACTTGCCAATAGCCATTGCAAATTACTTTAATCGAATAC
Organism: uncultured Ignavibacteriales bacterium; assembly: GCA_937858935.1. Taxonomy (GTDB): domain Bacteria; phylum Bacteroidota; class Ignavibacteria; order Ignavibacteriales; family Ignavibacteriaceae; genus IGN3. Next base: position 6,778 of record CALLZX010000440.1, read on the forward strand.
ATGGATCCTTGTTTCCAATATTTCCATGGCTAAATTTCTTACTTGCCGGTGGTATCTTTGCAAAATATTTTGTTGAGGCTCGTGAACAAAGTAAAGAAGAAAAATTCATCAATAAAGTAGCAATTGGCGGATTGATTACGCTTTTGTTTGGTCATCTTTTTTATTCAGGATTATTCCCTAAAACACTTACTTCAATTCTACCAAATCCTGTTTTTTATTTAGAAAGACTGGGATACATTTTTGTTTTGTTTTATCTCTGCTGGTTGGCTGATAAAAAATTTGATGTTAAAAAATCTTTTGTACTGGATGCAAGCCGCGAATCACTACTTGTTTATTGGCTACATTTAATAATTATTTTTGGTGCATTCTGGGGAGGAAAAAGTCTTGCCGGAATAATTGGAATGACACACACTGTTTTAGAAGCATCATTTGCTACAATAACTTTAATTGTTGCAATGATAATTGCTGCCAAAATTTGGGGCTGGATAAAAAAGAAATATCCCAAATATGCTTCAATCGGGGTAAAAGTTTTTGTCGCTGTTTTGCTGATAGTTTTTATTTTTTCTTAGAAGTAATACAAATATTTAATCTTAAGAACCGCAGCACGATTTGTTGTATGCATTGTGTTTGGCAGTAGATTATTATTCGCATCGTATTGATCGCTTCTATCCCGGAATTCATTTATGGCAAAATAAATCCAGCTTTTGGGTAAGAAGTTCCAGCTAAACAAAAATCCGCCGATTATTCTTTCCATTCTATCTGTTGATTTAACAAAAACATTATCAATATATACTCTAAAATTTAAATTGTTTATCGGGGTTAAAGAAAAGAAAGGACGAGCATTGTAAGTAATATCTTCAACGTCACCTTCTGGATCACCTTCAATAAACATATCGTAAGAAGTTCCGATTTCTAAAATATCTAAGGCTTTCCATTCGGCTGAAAATCCAAACCAAGAAAAAAAGGCAAGATATTCTCGATCAAAATTATATGTATGCTGATAGCCACCCCAAGCATTGGCGCTCCATTTTTGTGAAAGATTAAACCATGAACTTAGATTTATGCTGTAAGAATTGTAGATAATGCCTTCGTCTTTACTTTTTCCAAAATCAGTATTTATTTCATATCCCCACCCATCTCTAAATTGCATATTAAAACCGATAACGCCGGCATAATCTGTATAAAGATCAGCATCTTCGTAATCAACAGCGGGACCAAAATATAAAAACATACTTCTTATTGCTCCTTCATTGAGGTGCCAGATTGGTCCGGTTAAAGCAACAGAGTTAAGGGTTCCTTTCCATGGTACATAACCAATTTGATCAATATTAAAATTTTTTCCTATTGCTCTTGCCCGAAATAAATTGCCCCAGTTATCTGACATATTAGTAAATCCAACAGAGGCGGCATAATCTCCATCGCTATTTTCAAACGATCTTGCAAATTGATAAGCAAGCTGCCAGTCGGATGCACGAAAAGCTCCATCAATATCAATTACTCCATATGTGTTTTCTTTTGTTTGTTTGCCAACCATCAAAACACCAACAGATGAGTTATCAAGTATCTGTTTTTTAATTCTTGCAGAACCAAAATAGGCCTGTGGTTCAGTCAGATTTTCATCGTCATCGATATAATCAGTTTCAGCAGTCATTGATACAAATCCGCCGTATTCCCAATCGTTAAATCTTCCAAATGCTTTTGTTCCAAAAATCAGTGGAACTTCTTCACCGCCAGGCAGCAACTTACCTATTCTTCTTGAGTAAAAAAGTTCGAGCGGGCGATAAAAACCCGAGTTGCTTTGTCTTCCTGCGGGATTAAAAACTTCGTTACCCTCTGTAAAGAATGGGCGTCTCTCAGAAAAGTAATCTTCGTATCTGCTTATGTTAAAAGAAAAGGGGTCGGCTTCAACCTGTGCAAAATCGGGATTTGCGGTTAACAAAAATGTTAATTGTTCTGATGGATTATAAAAAACATCAAGGCCAGCGCTTGGATCAAAATCATATTTATTATCACCAAGGTAAGTAGATTTTGCGATACCAACGGGGTAGATTTCTAAATTTAAACCTGTAACCGTGGGTTTAAAATCTTCAAAAATAAGTTTGCCAAATTTAGAAATTCTTTGTCCTTCGCTTTGTTCATACTCGCACCAGTAAATATCTTCTTTATTATAAGATCGCCAGCGATCAAAATCTACTCCCCATTCAGCAAGATCTTTATCATACTTAATTGATTTGTATGGAATTTTAATTTCAACAACATAACCCCATTCATAAATTTGCGAAGCAGCGTCCCAAATTCCATCCCAGCTGTAATCCCTATTGCGTGCATCATCCAGCATTCGCGAATCTGAAATTACTCCTGAGGCATTTACTGCAAACTTGTATGCTGTTTGTTTATCACCAAAAGTATCGAGCATTATAGAAACAATATCACCGGTATAACCATCGTGCATTCCTGCATTAGCCTGAATATATTCTTTATCATCATAACAGATCATCAAACAATAAATTGCTTCATCTGTTGTAAGAACTTTTGCAACTGTTTTTACAGACGTTGGTTGATTAAAATATGGTTCAAGTTGAAAAAAGTTTGTTGTTGAATCCGCAAAACCCCAGACCTCTTCTACATTACCATCAATTATTATATCACTATTGATTTTAATTAGACGAAGTGCTTTCTCAAAATTTTTATTTCCTGTTGCGGAAAGTAAGCTAGAAAAGATTAACACTAAAAATATTGCTAATGATTGTTTCATAACTCTGCGTTTTTACATTTGTATCTTTTTTTACATCCGAAATTTACTTGTGAGAAATCAAAAATACGCTTGTTTTAGATAAGCGGTTAAATGGTTTTATAAGCGAGAGGAATGGATTTCAATTTCTTTATACGAGCTTTGCGTGAAATTTTTTTAGCGGCCGTTCATGCTTCCGAAGGGATGGTTATGCAAAAGATCGCTATGATTTTTTATAGAGAGAGTAAAGAGATATGAAAGGTTAAAAAAACAAAAGCCCCGGTAAATCGGGGCTCTAAAACCTGAAACGAATTATTTGTTATCCTAAATAAGCTTTCAGTCTTCCGCTTCTTTTTGATTGCCTTAAATTTCTTAAAGCTTTTTCTTTAATCTGTCTAACACGCTCACGGGTAAGATTAAATCTTTCGCCAATCTCTTCTAAAGTAGCTGAATGGTCTCCATCTATTCCGAAGTATAATTTTATTACTTCCGCTTCTCTTTCTGAGAGAGTTGAGAGAACATTTGCCACTTCTTTTTTCAAAGATTCGGTCATTAATTTATTATCCGGCAATGGCTGTTCATCATTAGGAAGAATATCAACCAAGGAATTTTTTCCATCATCACCTTCTTTTAAAGGCGCATCCATTGATACTTGTCTTCCTGCAATCTGAAGTGCATAAGCAACTTCCTCAGAGGTCATTTCAAGAATCTGTGCAAGCTCATCTGTCGTGGGCTTTCTTTCATATTCCTGTTCAAGATCTCTGTAAGCTTTGCTTATCTTGGTAAGATTTCCAACTCTGTTAAGAGGAAGTCTTACAACTCTGGATTGATCTGCAATTGCCTGCATAATAGATTGTCTAACCCACCACACAGCGTAAGAGATGAATTTGAATCCACGGGTTTCATCAAACCTTTCAGCGGCTTTTATTAAGCCAATATTTCCTTCATTGATGAGATCGCCGAGAGATAAGCCTTGGTTCTGAAATTGTTTAGCAACGCTCACTACAAATCGGAGGTTTGCTTTTATTAATCTTTCCTGGGCTAATCTATCTCCCTTTTTAATTTTGATGGCGAGTTCAATCTCATCATCGGGAGTGAGAAGATCAACTTTACCGATTTCTTGTAAATACTGGTCTAAAGATTTACTTTCTCGGTTAGTAAATTGTTTTGTGATCTTCAAGCTTCACGTCTCCTTAATTATGATTTTAATTATTTTGATTTTCCAAATAACTCTTCAAACCGAAGAATCGAAATGTCAAATTCGCAGGAGGCAAATATAACACTTAATTAGACAAATGTAAGATAAAAATCTATCCGAACTAAAGATTAATTATTTCGCCCGATGCCGGGAATTGTACGTTTTTAAACCCTTTTTGCAATAATTTTTCTCTAAACGGCATTGCCATATCTTCTTCACCATGTACTAAAAAAATGTTATTTAACCTGTTTTGTTGATTTAGACGCAGGTAATCCAGTAATTCCTTCTGATCGGCATGACCAGAAAAGTAGTCCATTTTCTTGATTTTAGCACGAACATCGAATTCTTCGCCAAAAATGTTAACCTTTTCATTCCCATCCATAATTCTTCTAGCTAATGTGTGCTCTGCCGCATATCCAACAAATAAAATTAGATTTTTGGGATTGCCAATACTGTTTGCTAGATGATGTAAGATTCTTCCACCTTCAGCCATTCCTGATGCAGAAATAATTATCATCGGCCCTTGTTTATCATTTAGCTCTTTAGATTCTTCTGTTTTCTTTATGTACTTCAACCGTCCAAAACCAAATGGATCTGTTCCTTCTTCTAAGAAGATACGATAAGTTTCTCTATCCATACATTCCGGATGAGAACGAAAAATATTCGTTGCTTCAACTGCTAAAGGCGAATCAACATAAATTGGAACTTCCGGAATTCTGTTCTGATCAAAAAGTTTGTGAAGCATATAAACGATAGTCTGAGTTCTTCCAACTGCAAAAGCTGGAATTATAACTTTTCCACCCTCATTAATAACTTTATTTATTGTAGATGAAAAATCTTCTTCAACTTCTTCTGCTGGCGAGTGTAATCTGTTTCCGTAAGTTGATTCCATTATCAGCACATCAAGATCATTACCGGTGAATCTGGTCTTCCAATATCACCAGAAAATCCTAAACTAATTTTTTTGTTTCCAGATTCTTCAATTTCTAAATGTACTCCGGCAGAACCAAGAATATGTCCCGCATCTCTAAATGTAAAACGAATGCCCGGAAATAAATCAATAGTTCTATCGTATTGAACACCAACAAATTGCTGCATTGCTTTTTCAACTTCTTCTAATG
>CALLZX010000441.1 GCA_937858935.1 uncultured Ignavibacteriales bacterium
AAAAAGAAAACAGAAAAAACTAAAAGTGATTTCACTATCGATTGGAAAATTGTTGTCGCAATGATTGTTGTTGGTTTCTATGGTGCATTTCTTCAAGTTGGTGTAGGATTCTTGCTTATGGCTTCATTTCAATATTTAATGAAACTTGATTTGATTAGAGTTAATATGCACAAAGTTTTTGTTGTCTTCGTATTTACACTTCCAGCACTATTAGTTTTTATTTTAACTGATAATGTTAATTGGTTCTATGGATTAACACTCTCTGCAGGGAATGCGTTCGGCGGATGGTGGGGCGCAAAACTTTCGGTTAAAAAAGGTGAAAAACTTATTAAGTTTGTTTTAATTGTTGCAATTTTAATTATGGCACTTAAACTTTTAAATGTTTATTAGAGGAAATATGAAAAGAGATATCAACTATAAAATTAAAATGAATAACGGAGTTGAAATCCCACAATTTGGACTTGGAGTTTATCTAACTAAATCCGGGACAGAATGCATAAACGCTGTTACGTGGGCTTTAGAAGCTGGTTACAGGCACATTGATACTGCTAGAATTTATGGCAACGAAAAAGAAGTCGGTGAAGCTGTTAGAAATTCTGGAATAAAGCGCGAAGAAGTTTTTATAACAACAAAACTCTGGAATGACGATCACGGTTATGAATCTGCACTAAAAGCTTTTGACAAAAGTTTAAAGACTTTAAATGTTGATTACATAGATTGTTATTTAATTCACTGGCCTGTTAAAGGGAAAAGAAAAGATAGCTGGAAAGCATTAGAAAAGATTTATGAATCAGGCTACTGCAAATCTATCGGCGTAAGTAATTATATGATAATTCATCTTGAAGAATTGTTTTCTTATGCAAATATAATTCCTGTTATGAACCAGGTTGAGTTTAGTCCGTATAATTACCAAAAAGATTTGCTTGAAGTCTGCAAGAAAAATAATATTATTCTTGAAGCGTACTCGCCATTAACACGAATGAAAAAACTTGATGACCCAAAGGTTTTGCCAATTGCAGAGAAGTACAATAAAACAAATGCACAAGTTTTAATTCGCTGGGCAATAGAGCACGATTTAGTTGTAATTCCAAAATCCGCACGAAAGAAAAGAATAATTGAGAATGCAGATATTTTTGATTTTACTCTTGATAAATCTGATATGAAAATTTTAGATAGTCTTGATGAAGGATTTAGATGTTCGTGGGATCCGACAAAGGCGGATTAATATTCTGTTCGTCATAGCGAGGAGTCCTCGACGAAGCAATTTGAAAAACAGATTGCTTCATCTAGAAGAGTAGGGAATCACAATGACTAGCTAGTGTTTCCTCAATTCCTTAACCAAAAACTTACCAGTTAAACTTTTTTTACTTTTAATTATTTGTTCTGGAGTTCCTTCTGCAATAATCTTTCCACCAAACTCACCGCCGCCAGGACCAAGATCAATTATCCAGTCTGCTGTTTTTATAACATCAAGATTATGTTCAACAACTACAACTGTATTTCCTTTTTCCACAAGTTTGTTTAAAACTCCCAAAAGAATTCTTACATCTTCAAAATGCAAACCAGTTGTTGGTTCATCAAGAATGTAAATTGTTTTACCTGTACTAACTTTGCTAAGTTCTGTTGCAAGTTTAACGCGCTGTGCTTCTCCACCTGAAAGTGTTGTTGCTTGCTGACCAAGTTTAATGTAACCAAGTCCAACATCGTGAATAGCTTTTATTTTTCTGTTTATTCTTGGCAAGTCTTCAAAAAAATCTAATGCTTCATCAACACGCATTTCAAGAACATCAGAAATTGATTTTGTTTTATACAACACCTGAAGAGTTTCTCGATTGTATCTTTTTCCCTGACAAACATCGCAAAGCACATAAACATCAGGCAGAAAATTCATTTCAATTTTCTTTAATCCATCACCACCGCATTCTTCGCATCTGCCCCCCTCAACATTAAAACTAAATCTGCCTGTCGCATATCCTCGCATTTTTGATTCGGGAAGCTGCGAAAACAAATCACGAATGTGAGTAAATAATCCGGTATAGGTTGCAGGATTTGATCGTGGTGTTCTTCCAATCGGCGACTGATCAATTTCAATTACTTTATCAATGTGTTCTAGTCCTTCAACAGATTTAAATGGAAGCGGGACAAGTTTAGAAGAATAAATTTTCTTCATCAAAATCTTAACAAGCGTTTCGTTGATCAAAGTTGATTTACCCGAACCGCTAACTCCTGTTATTACTGTGAAAATACCGAGTGGAATTTCCAGATCAATATTTTTAAGATTATTACCACTCGCTCCTTTTAAGATTAAAGATTTACCAATCCCCTCTCTTTGCTTTTCAGGAATTTCAATTCTTTTCTTATCGTTTAAATAAGAAAGAGTTAATGAATCAAATCCGTTTTTTGATTTTGTAAGTTCAGAAGTTTCTCCTGCAATACACACTTCTCCGCCATGAACACCTGCAGCAGGACCAAGATCAATAATGTAATCAGAACTTTCAATTGTTTCTCTATCGTGCTCAACAACAATTACTGTATTTCCAAGATCGCGAAGATTTTTTAATGAATTTATAAGTTTAATATTATCGCTTTGATGCAACCCTATTGAAGGTTCATCCAAAACATAAAGTACGCCAGCAAGCTGTGAACCAATTTGTGTTGCTAATCTTATTCTTTGTGATTCGCCACCGGATAATGTTCGTGCTGATCGATCAAGAGTTAGATAATCCAAACCAACATTTAGTAAAAAGTTTAATCTTTCCGTTATCTCTTTTAAAATAGGTTTGGCAATAATTGCATCTTTGCCTTTTAATTTAAGATCAGCAAAAAACTCTGCTGCACGATTGATAGAAAGCTTTGTTACTTCACTAATATTTTTATTTTGAAATTTAACAGATAAAGATTCCTGCTTTAGTCTACCGCCGTTACAAGTTCGGCAAGTTGCAGAATTCATATAAGCTTCAACCCACTCGCGTATATGATTTGAACTTGTTGTAGAATAAAAGTTTTTTAAATAACTCATAACTCCCGCAAACCTGTGAAGATAAGTTACAGGTTTACCTTTGCCATAATTGTATGTGAAAGAAATTTTTTCAGAGCTGCCATTTAGTAATAAATCTTTTTGTTCATCATTCAAATCTTTAAGCGGGGTATCAAAATCAAAACCAAATTTTTGCCCAACAGCTTCTAATTGATTGAAGAACCAGATTGATCTTGGTTTACCAAGTGCTGCAATTCCTTCTTCATTTATAGATTTATCCCAATCTGGAATTATCAAATCAATATCTAACTGTTTTATTTCTCCAAGACCTTCGCAATCGCTGCATGATCCATAAGGCGAATTAAATGAAAAAGAATTTGGTGCAAGTTCACGATAAGAAATTCCGCAATCCAAACACGCAAGATGACGACTGTAAATTTTATCATTTCCATCCTCATCAATAATTACAATTCCGTTTCCGTAATTGAGTGCAACATCAACAGATTCTGTTAATCTACCTCGTGATCTTTCACTGGCATTAACTTTATCAATTGCAATTTCTATGTTGTGGATTTTATAACGATCAACGTGAAAACCTTTTTCAATTTCAAAATATTCACCATCAACTCTAACTTTTAAAAATCCATCCGAAATTATTTCTTCAAAAAGTTCACGATAATGTCCTTTTCTTCCGCGAATAACCGGAGCGAGTATAGAAACTTTTTTACCTGATTGATTTTGAATAATTGTATCAATGATCTGCGCAGAAGTTTGTTTTGTTACTGGTTTGCCACAGTTGTAGCAATGCGGAATTCCAATTCGTGCATACAACAATCTTAAGTAGTCATAAATTTCTGTAACAGTTCCAACAGTAGAGCGCGGATTTCCTGAAGTGGATTTTTGTTCTATTGAAATTGCCGGACTTAATCCTTCAATCAAATCAACTTCCGGTTTTTCAAGCATATCCAAAAACTGGCGTGCGTAAGCAGAAAGTGATTCGATGTATCTTCTTTGACCTTCTGCGTAAATTGTATCGAATGCAAGTGAGGATTTACCTGAACCTGATAATCCGGTAATTACTGTAAACGAATCTCGCGGGATTTCAACATCAATGTTTTTTAGATTGTGCTCGCGTGCACCTTTTATAATTATTGTTTCTTTTTCCAAAGTTCTGTCGTATCAAATTAAATTAGATTTAAATTTTCAAACACTTATTTTAGGAATAGTGATATTCATAAACAAATATTTTTAGTATAGATTATTCCATCGCACAGCAATGCTGCCTGAAAAAATAAAAACAATAAAAGATCTTCAAGATTTTTCGTTCAAGGAAAAGTCATCGGAATTTATAGCAATAGTTTATCCTATTGATAATGAGGAAATTGCATTAAATCAATTAAATGAAATCCGTAAGAAATATTTTGATGCTTCTCATCATTGTTACGCTTTTAAACTTAAAAGCGGCGAAGAAAAATATTCTGATGATGGTGAACCAAAAGGTACCGCAGGAATCAGAATCCTAAATGCAATTCAGCATTTTGATTTAAGCGATATATTGCTTGTTGTAGTGCGATATTTTGGCGGAACCAAGCTTGGTGTTGGTCCGCTGGGGAAAGCTTATTACACCGCATCTATTGAGGTTTTGAACACTTCTAAAATACTAACCAAAATCCTATTTCAGAATATACTTATTGAAGTGGATTTCAATTTTGTAAGTCATGTGCATCGTGTCATTAATCATTATTCTGCAATCATTGCTAATTCAGAATACTCCAACATTGCAAAGTTTAATTGCTTTGTAAAGCCCAATGATTTTGAGCTGATAAATATTGAATTATCAAATCTTACCAATGGACAAATCTTGATTAAAGCCTTGCCGGAATACAAATATTTTTAATAAAAAAATCTATAATCTGCACTTGATATAATTATTTTTATTATCGATATTTGTCATAGACAATAATTCATCTATAACTAACCCGGAACTTTTATGGAATTAAATCATAATGCTGAAAGATTGGCAAACTTAACTTTTAGTTTGCTTGCAAACTGTCAGGAAAAAGAAGTACGTCTTGCTGAAGTTCATAGTTTAACCCAGGCAGAATTCAGATGCTTAAGATTATTTGGTTCTGATGAGAGCATAAATAACAAAGCAATTGCTGAAAGAATGAATCTGAGCCCTAGTAGACTGACTAGAATCATCGATGGGCTTGTTCAAAAAGAATATATCATCAGAGAAATTGATCCAAATGATAGAAGAAACATGCGCGTTTCGTTATCACGAAAAGGTCAGCTTTTAGTACAACAATTAAATAAAGCCTACATAGAAATTCATAAAGAAATTCTTGAGGATATTGAAGTAGAGCAGCATCAGCCGTTAATTACTGCGATGACGCATCTATTATCAGCATTGGAAAAGTGGATAGCAAAGACTTAATATTCAATATGCTGAAGCACCTAGCTTCAGCATTTCTATAATTCTTAGTTTGGCAAAAATTTAATTGTGGATATTGAATGAGAAAAATTCTTTCCTTTTTACTCATAGTTTCATTACTCGGATGTGGCACTTCAAAATCTTTTGAAGGCAATAATTTAGTACCATATGCTATTATAAATGTTTCAAATGATATTAATATTACTGGTAGGCTTCTAGATGATAATGATACTTTTCTTTTAGTTGCAATTGATGGAACTTCACAAAAATATATTAAGTCTGAAATTAAAGGATATAAATTGGTTCAACTTCCAGACGAAAGACTAATGATGGAAGATATTGTGAACAATACTAGTAACGCAGCTAATAACACTGCTTTGTTTGTTGTTCTTCTTTCTGCACTTTTTGTTTCTAGTATTATTGTCTCTGGTAGTAAATAATTATTAACGCCTAATATGTTTCTATTTTCTTTTAAGAAAGTTTAAATATTTTTTGATGCTATCTAAATCTTCCACCAATTGCTGAAGATTTTGCAGGGAACTTTGAGATAGTTTTATATAATTATCTTCAAATAACATTTTATTCTTTTCATTCATATTAAAAGTAATTTCTTTTAACTGAGAAATTACTTTCTCCATATTTTCAGACAAATCTTTTTTTATTTGATCAACATTTT
>CALLZX010000442.1 GCA_937858935.1 uncultured Ignavibacteriales bacterium
AAGATATGATGGCATAACGGTTGGCTCTTGCAAGGACTCATCAAAGTTGTTTGCAAAATCAACTGTGTTCTTGTCAAGATCACGAAGCATTTCATCGGCAATTCTTGCAAGCCTTGCCTCGGTGTAACGCATTGCTGCAGGTGAATCGCCATCAACAGATCCAAAGTTTCCCTGTCCCTCAACAAGTGGGTAACGAAGGGACCATTCCTGTGCCATGCGCACCATTGAATCGTAAACAGCTGTATCTCCGTGTGGATGGTACTTTCCGAGAACTTCTCCTACTATTCTTGCAGATTTTTTATAAGGTCTGTTGTGTGGTAAACCAAGTTCGTGCATACCAAATAAAACTCTTCGGTGAACAGGTTTTAATCCATCTCTTACATCCGGTAATGCACGCGCAACAATAACGCTCATTGCATAATCGATGTAAGATGATTTCATTTCATCTTCTAATGTTCTGGGTACTACTTTTTCAAATATTGTGGTCATAGTTTTTAATAATTACTTAAATAAAAAATCATCTTAATTATATATCGAGATTAGCATACTTAGCATGCTTTTCTATAAATGCACGTCTTGGCTCAACAGCGTCACCCATTAGTGTTTCAAATATTTTATCTGCTGCTGCTGCGCTTTCTACATTTACTTGTAATACTGTTCTGGTTTCGGGATTCATTGTTGTTGACCAGAGTTGTTCGGGATTCATTTCTCCCAATCCTTTGTAACGGGAAATTGTAACTCCTTTCGGCTGTCCTTCTTCATCAACTTCATCCTCGTCTTCAACAACACCCGCTTTTGTTTTCATATCTTTTCTAAATTGCTTTAACACTTTATCTCTTTCTTCATCATCAAAAGCGTAATGTTCTTCTTTCCCTTTTTTAACTTTATACAATGGTGGCTGTGCAATATAAACTCTACCAGATGTTATTAGCTCTTTCATGTGTCTGTAGAAGAAAGTTAGAAGCAGTGTTCGTATATGGCTTCCATCAACATCTGCATCTGTCATTAAAATAATTTTACCGTATCGAGATTTTTCAGGATTAAACTCCTCGCCAATACCTGCACCAAGAGCGGCAATCATTGCCTGGATTTCCTGGTTCTCTAAAATCTTGTTAAGCTTGGCTTTTTCTACGTTAAGAATCTTTCCTTTTATTGGAAGTATCGCCTGGAATCTTCTATCACGTCCTTGCTTCGCTGATCCACCAGCCGAATCTCCTTCAACGATATAAATTTCACAGTGCTCAGGATCGTTTATAGAACAATCTGCAAGCTTTCCTGGCAGGTGCATAGAATCCAGCGCATTTTTTCTTCTAACAAGATCACGAGCTTTACGCGATGCTTCTCTTGCTTCAGCGGCACGCATACATTTTTCAATTATCTTTTTACCAACAGAAGGATTTTCTTCAAGATATTCAGATAGCTTTTCACCAACAATTGTTTCAACAACCGATTTTACCTCGCTGTTACCGAGTTTTGTTTTAGTTTGACCTTCAAACTGCGGTTCCATAACTTTAACTGAAATTACTGCGGTAAGACCTTCGCGAAAATCATCCCCGGTTAAAGTTATTTTGTTGTTTTCTTTTATCAATCCATTTTTATACGCGTAGTTGTTTAGTGTTCTGGTAAGTGCTGTTCTAAATCCAACTAAGTGCGTTCCGCCTTCAATCGTATTAATGTTGTTAACATAGGAGTGAACATTTTCTGAGTATGAATCACTATATTCAAATGATATCTCAACAGGAGTGTTTTCTTTTTCGCCTTCAATATAAACAGGTTTGTGCATTGCTGTTCTTTGTTCGTCAAGATATTTAACGAAGTCAATTAGCCCGCCTTTAAATCTATACGTTTCTTCCTGTCCATCATTTTCATCTTTAAGAATCATTGTAACTTCTTTGTTCAGATATGCAAGCTCACGCATTCTTTCGGCAACTGTTTCAAAATTAAACTTGGTTGTTTTAAATATTTCTCCATCTGGTTTAAAGGTAATAATTGTACCTGTTTGTTCGCCCTTATATGTTCCAATTTGTTTTACCTTATCAACCGGAATTCCTTTGCGATATTCTTGAACATATATTTTGTTATCCCTTCTAACTTCCGCGTGCATCTTTTCTGATAAAGCATTTACAACAGAAACACCAACACCATGCAATCCGCCGGAAACCTTATAAGAATCTTTATCAAATTTTCCACCAGCGTGTAGTACAGTCATAACAACTTCTAGTGCAGATACTTTTTCAACCGGATGCAAATCAACCGGAATTCCTCTTCCGCGATCTTCTACTGAAACGCTGCCATCCTTTTTGATTGTTACGATAACGCGATCATTATATCCGCCTAATGCTTCATCAATGCTATTATCCACAACTTCGTTTATAAGGTGATGAAGTCCGCGTGAACTAACATCTCCGATATACATTGCCGGGCGTTTGCGAACAGCTTCAAGGCCTTTAAGTACATTAATATTTTTGGCACTATACTCGCTATTATTCTGTGCTTTAGCCATATCTATTTTTATTCCTTTAATTCTTTATCTGGCAGAAAATATAATTTTAGTAATTCGTTCTTCGCCGTAATATGAATTTATTTTTTCTATTATTTCTTTTTCTTTGAACTTTAATTCGTTACGCCACGCAGCGTTTTCTACTTTAAGAGTAATTACCGTGTTCTGTGCTTTTTTTGCTTTCGCAACTTTTATAAACTCAGGAAAAATTTTTTCAAAATCATTTACAACATCACTTTCATTAATAACTGCTCTTATCTTTTTTAATGCGGGATCATTATTAAAAACATCTTTAATGCTTTTAAATCCATCAGGCATAAACAATGTTTCCGTTATCTAGTTTTATAATCATATCATTTTCGTCTTTTTTCAGAAAAGAAAAATCTGCAAAATCAGTTAGTGTTATAAACGCTTGCCCAACTTCCTTAAGATACTCGCTTATTTTTCCTGCCCTATAAGCATCAAGTTCTCCAAACACATCATCTAAAAGAAAAATTGGTGTTTTGCCGCTTGTGTCTTTCAGATAAAAAAATTCCGCAAACCTTAATGCTGTTTGAAATGTTTTATGCTGTCCTTGCGAACCATAAGTTCTTAGGCTTACTTCATTAATCTTGAAAACAAAATCATCCCTGTGGGGACCAACGAGGTTAACGCCACGTCTTATTTCCTCTTCTTTTTTTTCATTGATCAGTGATTGAAAGATTTTTGCTATTTCGTCCTCCGTCGTGTCTTCTAAAAAACTATACTGGATAGACGGATTCTCTTTATCGCCAATAATTTTTTTATAAGATTCGGAAACATATTTATTAAAGCTATTAATGAATTTTATTCTATGAAAAATTAATTCCACACCATTCTCAATTAATTTTTCAGACCATGCATCCAATTCAGCAACAACACTTTTTGTAAAATTTTCTCTTAATCTATTTAAAACAACAGCTCGCTGTTTTAAGGTTTTATTATAATCCAATAAAATATCTAAGTATGTACTACTCGCTTGTGAAATAACAGAATCAACTAACTTTCTTCTTTCCGCTGGTGAGCCCTGGGTTATTGCATGATCTGCGGGAGTAAGAATAACAACCGGAAATCTTCCTATTATTTTTGAACTTCTCGAAATCAATTTATCATTTTGAAAATAGTACTTGCGGTTTTCAGGTACGGAAAAAATCACTCTAATCTTATCATCGGTTATATCGTTAAAAATACCATTTATCTCAAAATCATTTTCATCAAAACTTACAACTTCAATATCTTTTGCATTAAAGCTTTTTGTGGTGCAAAGAAAATATGCAGCCTCAAGCACAGAAGTTTTTCCTTGTCCGTTACCGCCAACAATATAGTTTAATGCATCAGAAAAGGTAAGGTTGATATTCTTATGAGTTCTGAAATTCCTTAGAGATAAACGGGACAGGATCATTTTAATTATTTAATCGCACCGGCATCAGTAACATCATAATGTCTTCGTTCTCTTCGTTCTTAACTGGCTCTATAATGCTTGCCTTGGTTGGAGAATGAAGTTTGAAAACTACTTTATCGCCCACTAGGTGTGATAAAATATCATTTACGTAAGTTGTGTTAAAGCCAATATCCATTGGATCGCCCTTGTACTCACATTGAATGTTTTCTTTTGCATCCGAACCATGATCAACATCTTCAGCAGAAACTTCTAAAGAATTTTCACCTATAGAAAATTTAACCTGTTTAGAGTTTGATGTAGAAAAAAGCATCATTCTTTTTATTGCTGATAGTAATTCTGATCTGCTAACAGTAAGAAAGTTTTCATTCTCTAGTGGAATAACGCTACTGTAGGATGGATATTTTTCTCCTATTAGGCGACTGATAAATTCAAGATCGTTTATTATAAAAGAAGCATACGTTTTACTTAAGTAAATTTTAACATCTGCATCGCCTAACTGCTTTAGTAAAACAGAAATTGCTCTTTCAGGAATTATATATTGTTCCTGTGCCTCCGATGTAAACGATTTATTTATAAATTTTACTAATCTGTGTCCGTCTGTTGCAACAAATCTTAACCCTTCTTTAGCAAACTCTACTAAGGTTCCGGTCATTGCGGGACGCATATCTTCTTTGCTCATTGCAAAAGAGGTTTGTTCAAGGGCTTTCTTTAAATCATTACCATTTATAA
>CALLZX010000443.1 GCA_937858935.1 uncultured Ignavibacteriales bacterium
TACTTTAACTGGGTTAAGATTTATATAGGCATTTGCATATCGTTCTTTAGATTTGTCAGTTGAAATCTGATTAATAGATTTCCAAACCTGAATATCCATAACTTGTAAATCACTTCTAACCTCTGGTGTTGATTTACCATAATAGTTAGCAAAAATTTTCTCGGTTTTGGAAGCGTAAATCGTATCAATAAAATAATGGTTGGTGGAATACTCATATGCTCTTTTTTGAAATGGTGTTTCACTAGTACCACCGGAAACCTGCACTTCCTTCGTTTCACCTTTTTTCTGGCTGGCAATTGTGGTTAATGAGAATGGTCCCATTTTAAACTGAGCCTTAATTCCAAATAGTGCTTCACTGCCGCCAACTAAAGGTGAAGTTTGCAAAGAAACGTTTCCAGCTTCAATGCTTTGTATAATTTCATCTTCGTAACCAGTGTATTTAATCTTTAACTGATTTTCGTATTCAAAAGTTCTCTCTGTATTCCAGTCCGCAACAATATTAAGTTTGTCACCTATTGTACCGTTAACATTTATTTGCACCTGTTGCTTAAAGTCAGGTTCATTCTTGGTATTTCCTAAACGAGATGCGGTAACGCCTTCGGTAGTTTCACTCCTCCACGCACCATGAATCTGCACAGAACCGCCTATCTTCAAACTTATTTTTGGTGTTCCAAAAATACTTAGCACCCCAACGCTGGGTAATGGAATTTCAAAATCTGTTAAACTTTTCATAAGATCGCTCAGTCCTAGTTGAGTATTTTTCAACTCGTAAGCATAACCGAGAGATTCCCATTTTTTTCTTTCTTCCAATTCTAATCTGGTTGCCACATATTCTTCAATCGGCATCCTCAAAATTATTTTGCTTGGTTTACCAGCAATCAATTCTTTAATCTCAACAAACTTGCCTGTTGAATCAATTGTAACTTTTGTGGTTTTATAACTTGCTGAAGGCTCAACAAAAAAATTAGATTTTTTCTTTTGCTTTAGAGTGGTATAAGGAACATCTTCGCGCTGATATCTGAAGTATTGCAATCTGGCTGTAGAATCCAGAGCCATCTGTACTAATCTTAACGAATCCTGGTTTACTTTAACTTTAGTCTTTAATGAATCAGTTCCTTTAACTTTTGATGAATCAAATAGCCTGGTTAAGTCTGTTGAATCAGTTAAAGAAAGTATAGAATCATCAATTGCAACGAATGGTGAATCTGGTGAGAATGAATTCTCGATAATTAATAATTCATCGGGTTTCTTTTGCTCAGGATTTGGGCTAATCAATCCGCTATCAAATTGATTATGCAGATTAAAATTCCGTAGATCGGAAAGTAAATCAAAACAGGCGGCTTGAAGCATAACTTCATTAACCTGAGATTCATAGACGGAGCCAAATCCAAGATTTATACCCGCGTAAAAAACCATCAAAGAAACCGCAACTAATTTTGCAGCTTCAATCATGATGTTTTTTATTTTGTGTTTAATGCAGAATTCCTAGTAATGTGAAACAAAATAAATCGTAGAGTATATTCTATAAAGCTCCATTTAAATTTTCAAAATTTCTTGCAAAAATTAGACAAAATCAGCTATAAATTCAATAATAAACCCAGTACTAATTTTCGTTACTCAAAGCTATCTATTTACTTAACATAAATGAAGGTATTTTTTTTTCGCAACTAAAATAGTGCTCTTTAAGGGTTTGTAAATCTTAAGATCAAACTTTTATGCTTAGGATAACATTTGATAAGATATTCTCTGTTTGCAAGTTCAAAGTCTGAGAAATCAAATCCTGGAGACACCGTGCAGCCAATTAATACAAAGGATCTTTTATTTACCACTTCAGCGGCGAACCAATTATTCTTTTTAATAACAGTTTGAAAAACTTCTCCATCTTCAATTTTCTTGCCCAATAAAATTTCTGTCTTCTTCCCACTCTCATCGATAACATAAACTTTAACAGAACCTCCATCATAAAAATGCCAGAGTTCATCAGACTTTAATCTATGGAAATTTGAAATTTGTGAACCTTCGAGTAAAAAGTAGATTGAAGTCGAGACATTTCTTTTAAGATTCTTCTTTGGTGCATCGATTGAAATCATTTCCCCTGCACGATAGATTTCTCTGAAATAGCCACCTTCAGGATGTTTTTCAAGTTGGAGTTTTTGAATGTAATATTTTGCTTTTTGGTTCATTGTATCCTCAAAGACTTTAAATTTTAGTTTTCACTTAAAACTTGTTCAGCTGCAATTCTTCCGCTTTTAACCGCACTTTCAATTGTAGAAGGTAAACCAGTATTTGTCCAATCTCCTGCTAAGAATAAATTTCTAATTGATGTTTTGTTATTCGGCCTTTTCCCTAAAGTAGTAATTGCCGGAACAAAAGTAGCACGCTTTTCTTTTATGATTTTGTACTGCTTAATGTCATCTCTAACTATTGAAGTGTAATGAATAAGCTCATCCATTACAAATTCATAAATCTCTTCTTTACTTTTCTCTGCAAGATAATCTGCATCACTTATTACAATGTTAATGTGTTTCTCTTTTACGAAGATCCAATGTAATGGTGAGTTTAGCAATCCATAAAATTTTTCCTGCAAGTTATTTTTGTTAAGCCAGATATGAATATTCAAAATCGTTGAGTAATTAAGTTCAAGATCAATTTCCAAATTTTCTTTAGGAATAATCTTTTCTAAAGCCTGGAGCGGAATTGCTGAAATAACATAATCAAATTCATTGTAATTATTTTCATCTGATTTGATCTCAACTATCTTTTTATTTTTTATTACAACTTCTTTTACAGTTTCTGAAAATATAATTTTACCGCCATTCTTTGTAATAAATGAAGAAGCTGGATTAATTATGCTCTCATTTAATCCATACTTCGGAAGTATAATAGTTGTTGCAAAGTTACCTTTAAAGAAAATCTGCACAAGGATTTCATAAAAAACCAGGGCAGAGGCTTTTGTAGAGGTAGTATTCAATGCCCCAACACAAAGTATTTCCCAAAAAGAATTGATTGTGTTAGAACTTTGATTTTCTTTATCCAGCCACTGTTTAACTGAAATTTTTCTCAATGAACTCTTACTAACAAATGGAAGTTTTAATAGAAATAGAATAAATGTAAGTTTATCATTCCTATCCAGAGCATCATAGTTCTTTACCGCAAACAAAAGGTTAAAAGGATAGAATGAAAAAGAAGCATTCAATTGAAAATGGTTTTTATTTCTATCAATAAATTTTAGAAATAGATTTTTCTGATAATCGAAATTATTTTGTGCCCCAATAAGATTAAGTAACGCAAGTGTTTCTTTGTAGCAGCCCATCATTATATGCTGGCCATTATCAATCTTAGTTTCAGTATCTTTATCTGTAAATGAATATGTTCTTCCGCCAAGTTTTGGAGAGGATTCAATTAGAGTAACATTGATATTTTTATAGGAAAGAATTGATGCTGCAGCTAAACCTGAAAGTCCCCCGCCGATAATTAAGCACCGTTTCATTAATAAACTAAATTATACTTTGCCCAAACTCCTAAAGCAATTCCTACCTTTTCAAACTTTGAGACTTTAATTTCATTATTAAATACATCATAATCTGCTGCTATAATATTTTCCAACATTTTATAATAGATATGCTGCATTGCTCTTGCGGCAAACATTGTTTTCTTGTCATCAAGATCTAAATTAGCAGTTGCAGAATTGAAATACTGTTTTGCACGACTTGATTCATAAATCATTAAATCTCTAAAATTATCATTGTAAACCAATGACATAATTTCTTGTTCACTATAATTAAATTTTATTAGATCTTCCTGAGGCAGATATATTCTTCCGTTCTTAGCGTCCTTACCAATATCACGTAATATATTGGTCATTTGTAAAGCTATTCCTAGATCCACAGCAAACTGTTTTGTTGATGGATGTTTGTAACCGAAGATCTCGATACACATCAATCCAACTGTAGAGGCAACACGGTAACAATAAAGTTGGAGATCATCAAATGATTTATATCTATCTTTTTGTAAATCCATTTCCATTCCCTTGATAAGCTCAAAGAAAGGATCCAGCGGAATGTTAAAGTTTGAAATAGTTGTACCAAGCTTATTTAACAAAGCAAATTCTGAATGACCAGAGAAACTCTTTTCAAATTCAATTCGCCATTTTCTTAATTTTTCATATTTCAGATCAGTTGAGTCAGAATTTTCATCAACAATATCATCCGTCTTGCGACAAAAAGCGTAAACAGTATTCATTGCGTCGCGTTTGTCTTCCGGAAGAAGATTAAAAGCGTAGTAAAAACTACTCTTGCTTTTTTTAGAAATTTCTTTTGCTGATTCAGACATTTAAAAAATACTTTTAATAAACAATGAAATAAAATCTATATTATTAAGTTTCGGTCTTTTTGTAAATACGTCATAATCATTTTTTCTTATCTTATTCAAAATCTCTTCACCACCAGCGATTGTCCATTTGATTTCAATTTTAAATCTACCATTTAAATATTTTAGCAGATTTTTACCTTCATCAAAAAGTGACTGCGCCCTTTCAACATTATGTTTTACTAATGCTTTAATATTAGGATTATTTTCCTTTAACTCAAACATTTTTTGCGTTACCTCAAACTTTTTCAATTCATTTTGAGGATAGTAAATCCTGCCTTTTTCTAAATCAATTACGGTATCCTGAAAAAAATTTGTTAACTGCAATGCAGTACAAATCTTGTCCGAACTTATTATCGCTTCTTTTTCATTAATATTAAATAGTTCAAGTAAAACTCTTCCTACAGGATTTGCAGATCTTGAACAGTAAATCTCTATTTCATTAAAATCTTCGTATTCTTTTTTAACTACATCTTGCCTAAATGCAGAGAGTAAATCAAAAAAGTATTTGGCAGACAATTTCTTATCGGAAATCATTTTTGAAAGCTGAATAAAATGAAAGTTTGTTGATTCACCATTTAATGACTTTTTAAATTCATTTTCAAACTTATTTAGCTCATCAAGTCTTTTATTAGGATCATCGTTCCCTTCATCAGCAAGATCATCAGCGGTTCTTGCAAACCAGTAAACTATAGACACATCTTTACGATAATACTTTGGAATCAAAAATGAAGCTACTGGAAAATTTTCATAATGATCTTTTACCAGAGTTCTAACATTTTTTTCAATGTTCATATGATTGTTTTACAAAGTATTTGTTGGTTAATATTATTCATTTGCTCGAATGCTTATTTTCAAAATGAAATAAATGCGTTCTATTAAATATCATAATGAGGCAAATATTTTAATTACTGTTCAAAATTTAACAAAAAGAGAGATAAAAACTATGGAACAAATTTTGTCTAATATGGCACGATGCATGTTTAAACTATTTCAAATAACATGGGATTCAAATTTGATAATGAGAACAGGAGAGTAGATTATGAGGGCGATAACAGAAGATTTTGAAACGCTTTTTGTGAATGATTTAGTTATTGAGATTGTCAATCTCAGTCGCGCAACTTACAAAGAAGCTGGACAGTTAAAAAAGAGCCTTGATGAACAGATTCAGAATAAGCATAAAAAAATCATCGTGGATTTAAGTCAATGTGAATTCATTGATTCAACTTTTTTAGGTGTGCTTGTTTTATCTCTAAAGTCCAGTGCAAAAATTGGCGGAGATATTCGTTTAGTAAAACCTGATGAAGTTGTTAAAACCTTAATGGAAAAAGCAGGCACTTTAAATGTGTTTAATTTATATGATTCTATGGAAGAAGCAATAAAAAGTTTTGAAGTTAAAGGCGATCAGAATTATTACTTAGGTAACGGTGCTCCAATATTAATTTAAAGCAATGAATGTCAACATTGGGAAATGTCCTTCATTGGTTAGTGAACCTCTCAGAAATGAGAGGTTTTTTATTTTAAATTGAAACGATTACTTAGTTAAAGAGTAAGGATAAAATAATTCATCCCTTCCCCACTCCTTATTAGGTTCTGATGACATCACAAATCTTAAACTACCCCCATTAACAATTTCATCGTGTTTAATAAAAGTTCGATTAATTATCTCATCGTTCAAATAGACTTCTTTTATGTAGATATTCTTTTCTGAATAATTTTCTGTTTCGATTTTGAATTGATTGCCATTTTCAA
>CALLZX010000444.1 GCA_937858935.1 uncultured Ignavibacteriales bacterium
AAGTAATCCATGATGATGGTCCTGCGATAGTGGGATAAGTGCTGGATGTCTTTTCATAATAAATAAATTAAATTGTTCGATTCATACGTCACACAGTGCCGATTAAATTGAGATAAACTCCGTCGAAGTGTGACTTTTATATTCAATGAATTGTCATCCTCGATGGAGTTTATCCCGATTTGGATCGGGGACTCAGGATGACTGAGGAGTTTATTGACTATTCGATATTTTGTTTTTCATTTCAACTTCTTCATTAAGCTTTTTAAACTCTTTTGTTCCTGTTGGATGGCCATAGCTGTTCATATATTTATAATGCATTAAGTATTCTTCTTTGGTGATTTTGTTTTGCCAGTTGCCTGTTAACATTGCAAATCCTGTTACTAATATAAAAATTGAAACAACTCCGATAGCTACAACTTTTTTACTGATCCTTTTTTTCTGTGGAAGCAGTGATTTCAATTCCAGAGTATCCTTAACCGGACAAACATCAACGCAATTCAAACAAGTAGAACATTCATCAGATATAACTGTTTTTACTTTATCAACCTTTATAAAAGATGGGCAAGCTTTGTTACAAAGTCCGCAATCGATACAGCTTGTTGTATTGCGCTGAATCTTATTTGGACTCAGCAAAGAGAATATCCCAAGTAACGCACCATAAGGACATAAAAATCTGCACCAGAAATTTCTAATCACAATAGAAAGAACAAATAAAACTCCAATAACAATTAAAGCAGTCTGCGAAATATTTGCAAAGAAATAATACATCTTTACATCCGAAACCTGATTATACGGACTATCAAGAAAAGATATTAGAGCCAATTCAGACATCAGAAATATAACAGAGTATGCCAAAAATCCAAGTAGTAAATACTTTAAACTTCTTAATGGATAATCCAGCCACTTTGGAAGTTTTAATCTTCGCTTAAAAATTTTTTCTCCAAAGTCTCCAACAAGTTCAGAGATAAATCCAATCGGACAAAACCAACTGCAAAATGATTTTCCAAAAACTAACGAAATTAAAACGATAGACAAGAAAATAAAAAATCCTGCTGGATGAGCTGAATGAATTTCTCCCGTAGTTATAAACAAATAAAAACTCATAAATGAACTGATAGGAAGAAATCCATCTACGCCAGGAGGACGAGAATAAAAAGCAGCTGCACCATTTGTTTCTAAATATTGATTGAAGAGATAAAACTCAACTCCAATCCAAACACAAAGTGCGGCAAAAACTGATTGTACAATAAATCTGGTTTTCTGTATCCCCTTTTCATCGTTGCGGATTATTTTCTTCTTCTCCATAATACTTTATCAGATTATAAAGTCTGATTATCTAATAAAAAATTTTAAATCTTAATTTTATTTAATGTTTTTTCTTTGAATTTATCTATCGTTTCTGAGCTAAGCATTTCATAAGCTTTAGTTCTTAGAGCACCCCACTGATCATGAACAGGACAAGGTTTATCAGGTGAACAATGCGGAAATCCAAGCACACAGGAATTGAAACTATCCAGTCCATCTATTGCTTCAACAATATCTATTAATTTTATTTTGGAAGGATGCTTTGCAAGTTTAAACCCACCAGCCTTACCTTTTTTTGATTCAATGATCCCGCTTTCAGTTAAACTTTGTAGAATCTTTGATATAAATTCTCTAGGGATAATTAATTTCTTTGAAATTTCTTCAGCTGGACAAACGCAATCATATTCACGAGCAGCCATAAAAAGAACCGCTTGCAATCCATACTCACACTTTTTTGAAAAAAATACTGTCATTTTATAAATCAGATTATTTTGTCTGATTAAAGATATTAAGAATATTTATTCTTGTCAATGAAAAATTACAGGTAAATTACTTTATCGAGGGAAGATTTTCCGGCTTAGCATGCAAAGCGGCGATTTTTTCTTTAAGTCTTTCATCAAAAAGTTTTGCTATCTCTGCACCGATGATAAAAACTGCGGCAGTGTAATAGATCCAAAATGCTATAACAATTAATAAAGCAAACTCCCCATAGATTTTTCCCCATGTCTGAAAGTTGGCAAGATAATAACCGAAAAGAATTTTCATTCCCACCCAAAGCGATGAAGCCCAAATTGCTCCAACAAGCGCTGAACGATGTTTTACTTTTGAAGTTGGAATAAAACTGTAAAATAAATACATAAGAACGAACATGATGAAAAGTGAAACAAGAACAGTAAACAATTGCTGAAAAATTGGATGATTGAAAAACTGCAGATATGGTGTTGATTCTGCAATAGATTTGAAAATCTCCAGCAATGGTAAAGCTAAAATTGAGGCAAAGAAAATCAGAATTGCAATCAGTATTACAAGAAAATCTCTTAGTTTACCAATAAAGATATTTACATCGATATCGGTTCCATTTATTCTATTTAGTACTGTACGCATACTGCTGAAAAATCCGCTTGCCGCAAAAAACAATCCACTAAACCCAACTATCCCGGCAACGTTTTTAAGTTCAATAACTTCTTCAACACGACTAAAAATAATTTGCTTAACAAATTCAGCGTACTCGCCATAAGGAATTATTGTATTGATCAAAGTTATAATTTGCAATTCCATCTCCTCTGAACTTAGAAAATTTCCGAGGATCCAAAACATTATTAAGATTAATGGAATGATGCACGTAAAAAGTGAAAATGCTAGTCCACCAGAAAGAAGAAAAACATTGTGTCTATCAATTCTATCGTATAATCCGCCAAAATAGTGTTTTAGAAATCCAGCTTTGGCTTGCCAATGCGGGCGAAGATGATAAAGGTATCTTAATTGTCTAAAGTATTTAAACAGCGAAGAATCCTTATAAACTTGTTTAAGCTTATTCTTCACCAGCCATTATTCCCGGAATAGTGTTGTAATAAATATCAGAAACTTCTGTTATACTTACATCAAAAAGATTTTTTAGTTTCAATGATAAACCGGTAACAACACCAAGTTTTGTAAACTTAACACTTGAAAGTTCAGGTTCAAGTTCAAGATTCTTTTCCTTTGAAACCGAAATAATTATTCTTGATTGAGATTCTGAGAACAATGAAAAATCTTTTCTGGATTTTATTGGAACTTCAACTTCGCATCCAATTTGTTTTTCCTGGTTGATTATACAGCACTCGGCTAATGCAGAAACAATTCCACCTTCAGAAATATCGTGTGCAGATTTAATCAATCCTTTTCTTATAAGATTTAATAATGTATCCTGTATTTTTTTTTCTTCATCAAGATTTATTGTGGGAGATTCACCTGCAACTTTGTTATGAATAACCTTCGCATATTCACTTCCGCCAAGTTCTTCGTTGTCCTCACCTAATAAATAAATTACATCACCTTCATCTTTAAAGAACGATGTTGTAATGTGTTTTAAATCTTCAACTAATCCAACCATTCCGATTGTTGGTGTTGGATAAACTGCTGTTTCCGGTGATTCATTATAAAAACTTACATTGCCTCCGGTAACCGGAGTATCAAAATGTCTGCAAGCTTCACCCATTCCCGCTATCGCTTGAGCAAACTGCCAGTAAACTTCCGGCTTATATGGATTACCGAAGTTCAAACAGTTTGTAACTCCAAGGGGAATGCCGCCGGAACAAACAATATTTCTTGCAGATTCAGCAACAGCAATCTTTGTTCCTTCTTTTGGATTTAGATAAACGTAACGAGAGTTGCAATCTGTTTTCATCGCTAATGCTTTGTTAGTTCCCTTAACCAAAATAACTGCAGCATCACAACCGGGACCAACAACTGTATTTGTTCTTACCATTGAATCATATTGATGATAAACCCATTGCTTTGATACAATATTTGGTGATGAAAAGACTTTTAAAAAAGTTTCTTTTAAATCTTTTGGTTCAGGTAAAGTTTTGGAATCAAACTTTCTTGTTTCTTTTAAGTATTCGGGTTCTTTTTGTTCGCGTGTATAAACTGGAGCACCGCCGCCAAGCACCAAATCAAACGAAGGCATAGTAACTTTTCGTTCGCCTTGATAATCTATATGAAGAGTTTTATCATCTGTTACTTCGCCAATAATTTCACAATGCAAATCCCATTTTTCAAAAACTTCTTTAACACGATCTTCATATCCTTTTTTAACACAGCACAACATTCGTTCCTGGCTTTCACTCAACATAATTTCATAAGCAGTCATTCCCTTTTCTCGCAAAGGAACTTTATCAAGATTGATCTTCATTCCTGATTCACCCTTTGCACTCATCTCACTTGTTGAACAGGAAATTCCAGCCGCACCCATATCCTGAATTCCAATCAGCCAATCATTTTTTATTATTTCTAATGTAGCTTCGAGTAAAAGTTTTTCTGTAAACGGATCACCAACCTGAACAGAAGGACGTTTGGCTTCAGATTTTTCAGAAATTTCTTCGGATGCAAAAGTTGCACCATGAATTCCATCCCTACCTGTTGATGATCCAACAATCATTATAGGATTGCCTACACCTTTTGATGTAGCGGATGCAAAATGTTTTTTATTTACAATTCCAACTGCCATTGCATTTACAAGCGGATTGCCCTGATATGATTCATCAAAGTAAACTTCTCCTGCAACTGTTGGTACACCAAAACTGTTTCCATAATCACCAATTCCGCGTACAACACCATCAAATAAAAATCTTGTGCGTGCATCTTTTAACGAGCCAAATCGGAGTGAGTTTAATGAAGCGATTGGACGGGCACCCATTGTAAATATGTCGCGCATAATTCCACCAACACCAGTTGCCGCACCTTGATAAGGCTCAACTGCTGATGGATGATTGTGACTTTCTATTTTAAATGCTACTGCTAAATCATCGCCAATGTCGATAAGTCCGGCATTTTCTTCTCCAGCAGCAACGAGTAATCTTCCTCCGCTTCTCGGTAAAGTTTTTAATTGCGCAATGGAATTTTTATAACTGCAATGCTCGCTCCACATTACAGAAAAAACACCAAGCTCTGTAAAAGTTGGTGTGCGACCAAGAATTTTTAAAATCTTTTCCCATTCTTCTCTAATTAAACCGTGCTCATGTGCAAGCTTAAAAGTTACTTCGGATTCTTTCATCAATTTTCCAGTTGGATTTAAAATAGTTTGAAA
>CALLZX010000445.1 GCA_937858935.1 uncultured Ignavibacteriales bacterium
CAAAAAGAATTACTCATCATGGAATGACTGATAGATTAATAGATTGGTATCCTGATGGAAATTCTTTGCTTTTTGCGTCTTCGCGAGAAAGCGGAAAACAAAGATTTAATCAGTTTTACAAAGTATCAAAATCAGGTGGCTTACCGGAAAAACTTCCATTGCCTTATGGTGAGTTTGGAGTTATTTCTCCTGATGGAAATAAAATCGCCTACACTCCTATAAGTGCAGCATTTAGAACATGGAAAAGATATCGCGGTGGAATGGCTGCAGATATTTTTATTTTTGATTTAAATAGTAAAGCTTCCGAAAACATTACCAATAATGTTGCAGGTGATGAAATTCCTATGTGGTTAGGAAACAAAATATATTTTCTATCTGATCGCGGTGAGAATAAAAGAAATAATATTTGGTGTTATGATCTTTCCAACAAGCAAACAAAACAAGTAACTAACTTTGATAAGTTTGATATCCGTTTTCCTTCAATAGGAAATAATGAAATAGTTTTTGAAGCAGGCGGTCTTCTTTATTTGCTTGATCTTACAACAGAAAAATATCGAGAAATAAAAATTAATGTTGTTACAGATGAATCAACTTTACTTGCAAGAAATGAAAATGTTGAAAAGATGATTCAGAATTTTTCAATATCATATAATGGAAACAGGACGCTTATTGAGGCAAGGGGTGAAATCTTTTCAGTTCCAACTGAAAATGGCCCGGTTATAAATCTCACACAATCATCCGGAGTTGCTGAAAGATATCCGGCTTATTCTCCTAATGGTAAATATGCTGCATACTTCAGCGACCGATCTGGTGAATACGAATTAACAATTAGAGATTTGGAAAAACCATCTCAAGAAAAATCCTTAACAACTCTTGGCGAAGGTTATAGGTATAAATTGTTTTGGTCACCAAACAGCAAATCACTAGCTTTTATTGATCAGACAATGACCGTTTATCTTTATGATATGGATAAGGATAAAACCACAAAAGTTGATCAACAGATGTGGTTATATGAAGGAGGGCTTCAAAACTTTTCTGTTAGCTGGTCTTCAGACAGCCGATATATTGCTTATACAAAAGATCTTGAGAGCGGCTCAACTGCGGTTGCTATCTTCGATACTAAAGATCAAAAAGTTCATCAGATAACTTCTGGTTACTATAAAGATTCAAATCCTGTTTTTGATCCTGCTGGTAAATATTTATACTTTTTAACAAACAGAAGTTTTAAACCAGTTTACGGCGATTTTGAAGGAACGTGGACCTATCCAAATTCAACCCAGGTAGCGGTTGTAACCTTAACCAAAGACACTCCTTCTCCACTGGCTCCAAAGAATGATTCGAGCGTGGTGAAGAAAGATGATGTTAAAAAGGATGATGAGAAGAAAGAGGAAAAGAAGGAAGACAAAAAAGATGAGTCCAAAATCAAAGAAGTAAAAATTGATTTTGATGGTTTTGAACAACGCGTTGTAATTCTTCCGCCTGCTGCTGGTAATTATGGAAACATTGCTGCAGTTACAGGAAAGGTGATTTATCATCGCACGCCCAATAGTGGCTCTGTAGATAAGAAAAAGCCCGTAATTTATTTTGATTTTGATAAGCTGGAAGAAAAAACAATTGTTGATGATGCAGATGTGTTTCAAATTTCTGCAGATGAAAAAAAGATTATCGTTGCAAAACAGAATTCTTTTTCTGTAGTTGATATTGCGCCTGATCAGAAACTTGACAAAAAACTGCCGACTAATCAACTTGAAATGACTGTTGTGCCACGTGAAGAATGGAAGCAGATATTTAATGATGTCTGGAGATTACAGCGTGATTTCTTTTATGATAAAAACATGCACGGTGTTGATTGGGATGCAATGAAAAAACAATACGGCGACCTTATTGATAACGCAGTTACCCGTGGTGATGTTAATTATATTATTGGCGAATTAATTTCTGAATTGAACGCTTCCCATACATATCGCGGTGGCGGCGATGATGAAACTCCGCTACAAAGACAGGTTGGTTATCTAGGTGTGGATTGGGAATTAAACAGTGGGGCTTACAAAATTAAAAGAATCGTTAATGGTGCGATTTGGGATGCCGATGTTCGTTCTCCGCTTCTCGCTTCAGGGATAAAAGTTAAAGAAGGGAATTACGTTCTTGCAGTTAATGGTGTTTCAATTGATATTACAAAAGATCCCTGGTCTGCATTTGAAGGACTTGCAGATAAAACAATCGAACTAACCATTAACGACAAACCATCGATTGATGGTGCATGGAATATTATAGTTAAAACAATGAGCGATGAAACAAGATTAAGAAATCTTGAGTGGATTGAATCAAACAGGAAAAGAGTAGATGAAGCAACAAATGGAAAAATTGGATACGTTTATGTTCCAAGTACAGGTATTGATGGACAGGATGAACTTGTAAGACAATTTACTGCACAGTTTTCAAAAGAAGGTGTAATTATTGATGAAAGATTTAACAATGGCGGACAAATTCCTGATCGCTTTGTTGAACTCTTAAATAGAAAACCACTTGCCTTTTTTGCTGTACGAGATGGAAAGAATTGGCAATGGCCAACGGTTGCTAATTATGGACCTAAGGTTATGTTAATTAACGGATGGAGTGGTTCTGGTGGTGACGCTTTCCCCGACTTTTTCCGCAAATCCGGAATCGGGCCTCTCATTGGCTCAAGAACCTGGGGTGGATTAATAGGAATTTCAGGCGCACCGGCATTGATAGATGGTGGAAATGTTACAGTTCCGACATTCAGACAATATAATCCGGATGGAACGTGGTTTAAAGAAGGACACGGCGTTGATCCGGATATAGAAGTACTTGAAGATCCAACAACATTATCAAAAGGTGTTGATGTACAGCTTGAAAAAGCAATTGAGGAAGTGATGCGATTGCACAAATTAAATCCACCTGTAAATCCAAAACAACCCCCATACGAAAAGAGATAAATACATTTGTTTTGTCATTCCGGGCTTGACCCGGAATCTATTTTTTGCTAACTAATTTATTTAGAGGCGATCGGAAACGGTCGCCTTTTTTCATAATCTGTTATCATTCATTTTATTATCTTGCAAACAAAATTCAATCGGAACATTTAAATGATATCTAGATTATTAAATTTTATTATTCTTGGTCTATTTCTAAGTTTTACATGTTTTGCACAAACTGTAACCGTAAAAATTATTGAAACCTCTGATGTTCACGGAGCGATTTTTCCTTATGATCTAAAAGAAAATAAAGAAACAAATTCTTCTCTTGCACGAGTTACAACTTATATAAAAGAGCAGCGTGCCGATACAAATCAAATAGTTTTTCTGTTGGATAACGGAGATATTCTTCAAGGCGATCCTGTTGTGTACTACTATAATTTTGAAAAGACTGACACTATTCACCTTTATGCTGATGTTATGAATTTTATGAAATACGATGCGGGCACAGTCGGAAATCATGACATTGAAACAGGGCATGATGTTTATGATAAGTTTAATAAAGAAATAAATTTTCCGTGGCTTGCCGCAAATGCTATAAACACCACAACAAAAGAGCCTTACTTTAAACCTTACACAACAGTTGAGCGTGGTGGAGTTAAAATTGCAATTCTGGGTTTGATAACGCCGGCTATTCCGCAATGGCTTCCTGAAAAAATTTGGTCAGGAATGCACTTTGATGATATGATTGAAACTGCACAGAAATGGGTTAAGAAAATAAGAGAAACTGAGCAGCCTGATTTAATGATTGGTTTGTTTCATGCCGGTGTTGATTACACATATAATGATCAGAATGAAAACACTTACAAAAATGAAAATGCAGCAAAGCTTGTTGCCGAAAAAGTTGAGGGTTTAGATCTGGTGTTCGTTGGTCATGATCATGCTGGGTGGAACTTTAAAACTAAAAGTCCTTCCGGAAAAGAGGTGTTGATACTTGGAACAACTGCCGGTGCACGAAATGTTGCGGTTGCAAATTATGTTTTGAAATATGATAAGATGTGTATGATTTACGATAAAAAAGAAATTAAAGGCGAACTGATTGAAATGAAAAACTATGCTCCGGATGCTGAGTTTATGAGTCGTTATAAAAATAATTTTGAAGAAGCAAAAAATTATGTTTCTCGTCCAGTTGGAGAATTTTCAGAAATGGTTTCCTCTCGTGATGCAATGTTTGGTCCATCAAAGTTTGTAGATTTAATTCATACTATTCAACTCGATCTTACTGATGCAGATGTATCTTTTTCCGCGCCTCTTTCGTTCAACGCAAAGATTGATAAAGGAACAGTTTACGTTAAAGATATGTTTGATCTTTACAGATATGAAAATCTTCTTTACACAATGGAATTAACCGGACAGGAAATAAAAGATTATCTAGAATTTTCTTATGGCAACTGGTTCAATCAAATGGAGAACGAAAGTGATCATCTTCTTAAATTTA
>CALLZX010000446.1 GCA_937858935.1 uncultured Ignavibacteriales bacterium
CAAGTGCTTGTAATCCTGCAACGCCTGCACCCATAATTACAACTTTAGCGGGAGAAATTGTACCGGCAGCTGTCATCATAAGCGGAAAGATTTTTCCAAGTTCATTAGCTGCCATAATAACACTTTTATAGCCAGCTATATTTGCTTGTGAACTGAGCACATCCATCTTTTGGGCAAGTGTAGTTCTTGGAATCATATCCATTGAAATAAGATCGATTCCTTTTTCAGCACATCTTTTTGCTATGTCTGAATAATGAAGAACATAAACAAATGAAATCAGGATCGTTCCCTTTTTCATTAAGTCTATTTCATTCTTGCCTTCTGCTGGATGATCGATAGGACGCTGAACTTTAAAAACTATATCTGCATTGGAATAAAGATCAGTGAGATTATCAATGATTTTTGCACCTGCTTTTTGGTATTGCTCATTAGTAAAACCGGCATTAAGTCCTGCATCTTTTTCGATGTGAACTTCATAACCAGCTTTGATAAGTTTTGAAACAACATCCGGAACGCAGGCAACTCTATTTTCACCGGGCATTATTTCTTTTGGAACTGAAATTATCACAGAATTTTCTCCTCCGTTGATAGAATAATTTAATATTTAGTTTAAAACTTAAGATGATTAGAAGCTAAATCCAATAAAATGATTCAGTAAATGGCAATAGTTTTTACTTGCTTAGAAAAAAATCCACACTCTTTAAATTGTTTGACTTTAGCAACTGATTATTTTACTTTTGAATAGTTCATTAAAGTATTGGGTCTAATTTTTTCACTTCACAAGGGGTGCTTATGAAATTAGTTATTTCAATCATTTTCTTATGGATAACATCATTATCAAGTATACATTCGCAAGTTTCTGAAAATTGGTTAACTTTTTTTGATTTTGATTCCTTAAATGTAAATAATCTTCAAACTGTAGTTTCAAATCAAGGAAGCATAAGATCACGTTGGATTAGCCTTCCATTAGGTACATACAATCAGATTATTTATGATCAGGGACCTTAGTTTATCGGGAAAATAAATGGCGAACCAATCTTATCAATTATCCAATGGATTAAAGGCTGGAATTATTCACCGGGACCAATAATTCAAAACACTGCAGCAATGTTAATTCATCCGGAAGATTCACTTCGTTACAGAGTTTACAAAATTTCTAAAGGAGATGATCAAACAAATCCTGATTACGCTGAATGGCCTACCGACTTCGGAGCACCACTCGATCAAAATGGAAATCCCCTTCTCAAAGGCGATCAGACTCTTTGGACAGTATTTAATAGTTTGGACAGCACTGCAATAAATACTGGTGCATGGAGGAGTCCGTTAAAAACTGCACCAATAGAAATTCATGAAACAATATTCTCTCGATATGGAAATGAAAATGATTTTACAGATATATTTTCTAACGTAGTGTTTATGGAATATGAATTTATTAACAAAAGTTCTTTTGCTGTAGATTCTGCATATATAGGATTTTGGTCTGATATTGATTTTGATGCTTTAAACGATAATCCTGCTATTGATACCACAAGGCAATTAGGTTATTGCTGGAGCGAAGAAGATACAACTTTCTACGGCAGTATCCCTCCGGCCACAGGATATTCAATGTTATATGGACCGA
>CALLZX010000447.1 GCA_937858935.1 uncultured Ignavibacteriales bacterium
GACCGATGCGCTGTTGTCTATCATTAAAAAGCAACCGCTGTTATATGAACCGGGCACATCCAAAGAGTATTCAAACTCAAGCTATGTTGTTCTTGGAGGAATAATTGAAAAACTAACAGGTAAAACTTACCAGGAAAATTTAAAGGAAAGAATTCTTAATCCGCTCGCAATGAATAATTCGGGTTTTATTTATAAAGACACTGAACGCACAAACACAGCAAAGGGATTTATTGTTAACCCCGATGGAACAAAAGAATCTACTTATGAAAGAATGCCAAATGTTCCAACACCTGCCGGCGGGATGTTTTCAACCGCGGAGGACTTGTTGAAATTGGACAGATCACTAATGAATGATAATGTTCTGCTTAATGATGAGCATAAGGTTTTACTATTAAACAGGTTTAATACTGATATAAAAATGAGCTTTGCAGAGCTGCTGGCTAAACCGGATTTTGGGATGGGTCTTGCAGGAGGCTCACCCGGCTGGAATGCAGTTTATGATCAGAACGTTGACAACAAATACACTGTAATTATTCTATCTAATTTTGATTTCGGAGCAGAGGCGCTTATTGATAGAGTTAATTCCGTGCTAAAGGAAGAAAAATATCCGCCGCTAAAGATAAGTGCAGCCAGATTTGTTTATGAAAAGATTAAAGAAAAAGGAGCTGAGGATTTTTCTGCTAACTATAAAGAATATCTTTCGGATTATACTATAGAAGATGATGGAATGCTGAATATGATAGGTTACAAGTTTTTAAACAAGGGAATGATAGATGAAGCAATAGCAGTTTTTATTATCAACACAAAATATTTTCCTGAAATTGCAAATACTTATGACAGCTTAGGTGAGGCTTATATGTTAAAAGGTGAAAAGAAACTTGCATTAGAAAATTATAAAAAAAGTCTTGCGCTTAATCCGAAGAATAAAAATGCAGAGATGAGGATAAATGAATTGAAGGAAGAATAGTATTTATTAAACCTATTACAATTGTTTAGTTAAAATACACACACTTTCTTTTCCACTCTCCAGAGAGAAATAAAAGGGGTGTGTTATTAAATTATTTACCAGGCGTAACCGATATCAAACCTTAATGCTGGTGCAAAGCCATCATAGTCATTAAAATCATCATTATTACTATCACCTGTAACAAAGTAATAATCTACCCCGATACCAAGACCAAGTGCAAACTGATCACCCGGAAACCATTGCCAGCCAATAAGCCCGCCAATTGAGGTTATTGAAACAGTTTCATTATCAAAGTCATCTGTTAAACTGTTGTAAGAAACATTAGGTGCAAAGTAAAATCCTTTTAAATTATTTCCCTTGGGATAAAACCTAACCTCAGCATTAACCCCAAATCCCGAAATATCTTTTGGTGTTGGTATCTGAAAACCACCGCCAACTGCAAGACCTTCATTTATTTTATGAAAGTATGAGATATTGTAGAAGAGCAAAAATTTAAGCGGGTTAATTACAATCATATTATTACGCGGTGTAATATCTTCGCTTTCAGAAATGGTTACCGATTCGGTATAAATCGTATCTCCTGTTGCCGGATCAATCGTCCATTTTCGTTCACCCTTACGTTCCTGCGAAAAACCGGATGAGAACAAAGCAGCCCCGATTAGTAAAGATATAAAAAATGTTTTCATAGTTATCTCCTCTAAAAAATTATTTAATCGAAAAATTTTAATCAGGTTATAACAACTATAGTACCATCTGAAGATATACTGATAATCGGTTTAACGTAATGATAAACTAATTTTGATAATCAGATAACCAAATATACATCAATTTTAAAATAGTGATTGATACAGTGAGTGAAGATTATAATATACAGCGTGGTTAAACCTTTTATCACCCCCAAAGAGATAGCTCGCCAAAAGGAAACAAAGAAGAATAACTAGCAAAGTATAATTTATTTGTAATTCATTCAGTTGCGATTCCAACCTTAAGAGAAGTTCATCAGTCCAAATCCGGCTTTAGCGTAAAAATATTTTTATTCTGGTACAACCTCCCAGACAGTTGCCCATGGTATTGCATAGGTGTAATAATGTTCAACGTTATAAATGTCGTATATAAGGTCTTTATAAAATATCTTAACTGAAAACTCTTTAGTCTTCCAGGTAATATCATCTAAAAAATATGCGGTAAGCGTGCCGGTTAAACGAAGATAGTCTTTATCATTTTCAAATTTAAATTGATAAGCCTGTCCAACACTTACTTTTGCTAATTGAACATCGCTCATTGATTTAGGAATAAAAGCATCGTTCATACTGAATGATCCGCTGGCGATATCCCCGCAGTAAAACTTTTGTATAGTGCCGGTAAAAACTATTTGTTCTGCATTCCACGATAGCAGAGTATTGGTCGGCGCATCGCAGAAGACTCTGGGTACACCGATATAAAGATCTAGTATCTGATCTATAGGCTCCTCCCATTTAGTACTTTCACAAGCCTCGTTTTCCGTAGATTTTTCGCAAGAGCTACTTAAGAAAAGCAAAGAGATGAGAATCAAAAACAAAAGACGAAGTTTGGAGAGTTTCATAAGAACCATCCTTCCTATAAAAGATTTTAAAAATTGTTTTGATCAGATACGGATCTGCATCATTAACAAACCTTATTATAAGTGTCTTTACATCAGAGCTCCCCTGAGCAAAGAATAAAGGGGTACGGAATTATTATGTTTACGGAGTATTTTTACAAATACAAATTAAACTTAAATGAAAGAGTCTAAAAACTCAATTATTGATCGGCAACTAATGTCTATAAGCAAATCATATAGATTAGTGCATCACTTTTTTGCCAGGCTCTTCTCTTTTCAGCTAAAGCCAATGTTCTTTTAATTATAACACATCTACAAAATGGGTGAAACAGTATTATTTCTGATTGACAATAAAAATAGTTTATAGACTACAGTAAAATATTTGTGGCAGAGATCAAACTTTAAACCATTTTTATTTTCATATAACCGCTCATCCATAAAACATAGTGCAAACACACTCCTCAATTTATTTTCGCTGTGCCTTCTGATAAAAACTTGTAGAGCATACAGGTAAACAAAAATACGCGGCTTATTAAATCTCTACTGATTAAAGTATGAGACTTCAGTTAATCTTCGCTTAAGCAGTTACTCCGGTTCAGACTTGAAGGCAAACAATAAAAAATATCGTTAAGTGTAATTGAGATAAGTATATTATTTAATTAATCGTGTTAACAATAACTTTTCAAAAAACGAGGCAAAAATGAAAAAGTTAATAAAAATCGGTGCTATAGTATTAGGGGTTATAGCTGTGCTTGTTATATCAGGTTCAGTTTATTTTAATGCAACATATCCCAAGGTTGTTCCTG
The DNA here is from genome assembly GCA_937858935.1 of uncultured Ignavibacteriales bacterium. Classification (GTDB taxonomy): domain Bacteria; phylum Bacteroidota; class Ignavibacteria; order Ignavibacteriales; family Ignavibacteriaceae; genus IGN3. The sequence continues at coordinate 3,353 of CALLZX010000447.1, forward strand.
CTCCAGATGTTAAGGTACAACCAACGGCCGAAAGGATAGAGCGAGGTAAATATCTTGCACTAAATGTTGCATTATGTATGGATTGCCACTCAACGCGTGATTTCTCAAAATATTCCGGTCCAATTAAACCAGGGTCCGAAGGAATGGGTGGTGAAATTTTTGGAAAGGAAATGGGTCTACCAGGAACAATTCCTGTTAAAAATATTACTCCCGCTGCTTTAGGTAACTGGACAGATGGAGAAATTATTCGTGCAATAACTTCAGGCGTAAATAAACATGGTGAAGCACTATTTCCGATAATGCCATACCCAAATTATATTCATATGTCTGAAGAAGATTTGTATTCGATAGTTGCATATATACGCACACTTAAGCCAATCAAAAATGAAGTTGGTGAAAAAGATCTTGATTTTCCCGTAAACTATATAGTTAAAACACTTCCGTTAGATTCTTACAAACCACACAAAGCTCCTGAAAAATCAGATATGAAAGCTTACGGCAAGTATCTTGTAACAATTGCATCGTGTAATGATTGTCATACACAAGCCGAAGATGGAAAACCAATAGCAGGTCTTGAGTTAGCCGGCGGAAGTGCAATGGAGCTTCCATTCGGAACAATACGCTCAGCTAATCTTACTCCTGATGTAGAAACAGGTCTCGGTTCGTGGACGAAAGAACAGTTCATTCAAAGATTTAAATCAATGGCAACTGACGAAGTAAAAAATATGGAAATGCAGCCGGGTAGTTTCAATACAATAATGCCATGGACAATGTACGGCGGAATGACAGAAGAAGATCTTGGTGCAATCTACGAATATCTGCACAGCTTAAAACCAGTTAAAAATATGGTTGTAAAATTTACACCGGCAAAGACAAAAATGTAATCCGGTTAAAACAATTGAATAAAAATAACAATAATTAAAAAAATTAAATCAAGGACTAACAATGAAAACATATTTATTACCACTAAAATTTCTTTTAACAGCACTGCTGTTTGCATCAGCAATTAATGCACAAATAATTTTAAACTCAGATAGAAAACCGGTAGTTGGTGATTCATTCACTACCTCAGACATGGATACAACTGGAGTGACTGAAGGTGCATCAGGTTCGAATATTACATGGGATTTTTCAAATGTTACTGCAACAGGGCAGCAGCTGATAGCCCAGTATGTTGATCCATCCGAAGCACCTGGTGATTCACTATTTCCCGATGCTGATGTAGCAGTAAATTATGATGGATTGTCATATTCGTTTTATGATACGGAAAGCAGTACAGTTCACTCATTAGGAATGGCTTATGAAGATTTTTCTATTGTTTATTTTAACACAGAAAAAATTTCTGAATATCCATTTACATTCAACTCAACTTTTCTTGATAACTTTCAGGCACAGTACGAATTGGGAGAAGGGTTAATTGTCCACAATATAGGTATAACGCAGTATACGGGTGATGCATTTGGAAATATAATCTTACCTGATGGCAGCAATCATGCAGCCTTGCGTGTTAAAATCTTCCGGCAGACAGCCGATACAATTTTTGTTACAGGAATTCCATTATCAACAACGGAAGTTAGAACAACAACGTATGAATGGTATACTAATGAAAGTAAATTCCCCGTGTTTGGAATTTCATATCTTGAAATTAATGTGAATGGAAACATAACGACTGAAAAACAGGTTGATTATAACACAGAAACTCCAACTGATGTTAATGATGAGCCAAAACAAATTGTAAGCGGATTTGAATTGTTACAGAATTACCCGAATCCATTTAACCCAAGCACAAAAATAAGCTGGAAGTCATCTGTGGGCAGTCATCAAACTTTAAAAATTTATAATATCCTTGGAACAGAAGTTGCGACACTTGTAGATGAATACAAACCTGCAGGAAATTATGAAGTTAATTTTGATGCTTCAAATCTTTCAAGCGGAGTTTATTTATACAGGCTTCAATCGGGTGGAAATATAATTACAAAGAAAATGACACTTCTAAAGTAAGGAGATTAAAAATGCAATTGAGAAAAACAGATTTATTTACATTTATTCATAAATCAATAAGAAGCATGATTTATAATGCCGCATCAAAATTACAAACAGCAGATTTTACAGATGAGAAAGAAGTAAAAATATTATTGGTTTCTTTGAGAAACGATTTGGATTTGCTGCACGAACACGCGGTGAACGAAGACAATATAATTTTTCCCGAGATTGCTAATGAAGAACCACAAATGATTGAATTGTTAAATGAAGAACATAAAAAATTGGAATCGAAATTAAATGGGATTCTCGCTCTTATTGAAAAGATAGAACATTCAAATTCGCTTGAAGAAAGAGTGCGGCTTGGCAATTCTCTGAATAGTTTATTCAATGATTTTATTGCTGATTATCTGGCGCATATGAATCACGAAGAAGCCACGGTGCTAGAAGCAAGTTTTAAATACTTAACAGACGAAGAACTGATTGCAATCAGAGCGCGAATACAAAGTAATGTGCCGCCCGATAAATATAAAGTGTGGATGAACTGGATGCTTAGATCGCTAAATAATTCTGAGTTAATTGGCTTGCTCGGCAGTATGAAAACAGGTGCCCCATCAAATGTTTTTCAAAATATTCTGGAGGTAACAAAATCTGTAATAGATAGTGAACGATGGCTTAAAATGAAATTAAGTTTGGGTATTTAGAGAAAAAGAAGGAGTATTAGTAACGCAGCATTAAAAAAACTTTCCTCTCTCTGGGGAGGAAAGTTTAGTTATTTACTCAGACTTAATAATTACTATTACCTAATTGAGGTATTCTTAAATCCTTTTAATTAAATATCCTTAATAAAAATTTTTACTTCGCTCAAGCATTTCTATTGGAGGAATTTTTGGTCCACGGCAGATAAACACAACAAGATTATTTTCGTGGAATGAAACATAATCGTTTTTAAAAATACCGGGATAAACTTCCACAGAATCAAATGCATGAGTAAGCCCATCATAATCTTCCTCATTATCTAGCTGAAGAAGAATATTTCCGTTAACTCTTTCTTTACTCCACAAGTAATAGGTGTTATGCGAACATGCAACAGGAGGAATGTTAAAAGATTTGCCAAACAATTCAATGGCTCCTGCTTGTCCGTAATTACCTGCTGCAATAATCGTTTGATTTTTATCTTCTTCAGATAAGCTGTTGTAAGCGCCAACAACCAGTTTAACTTTTTCCTCCCAGCCGATTCTATCGGCAAGTACTTGAGGTAATGGCGGTTTTTTACCTCTCTCAAGTTCAGTGTTTATTCCAAGAAATTCTGTGTGTGCTTTAGCTGTTTCGTAATTAAAGTAAGGCAATATAATAGGCAGTGCTAATGCTAATCCTGAAAAAAGAAAAACAATGATAATATATTTTAACCATGCAATGTTATATCTATTAATGATGTTTGAAAAGAAAACAGCACCCCCGGCAAATGCAGCAGGATATGCAAATGCTAAGCGATCAGATCTGCTTGTGCCAGATAACATCATAAAGATAAACAACCCTGCAAACAGCACAGAAAGAAAACGGAAATCTTTATACTGCTTTGAAAATAAAAGATAAAAGGTTCCTGCAATCCATACCGGTACTGTGGAGGGAGACATTTGAATTATTTGTCCTGTTATAAAATCAATTGGTGGAGTGAAAACATTTTTATCAGCACTAATGTTTCTGTAAAACTCCAGTGAAGGAAAATCATTTAATATTTGCCAGATAATATTGGGAAGAAAAATAAGTGTACTAATAACACCGCCAAGAATGAACCACCTGTTAAATATTAATTTCCATTTACCAGCGATGATCAAAGCAAACAGAAAAGCAATAATGAAAACTCCGAACGTGTGTTTGTTCATCATACCAAGACCCATAATAACACCGGCATTAATCCAGAGTTTAATATTACCGGTTTTTATCATCTTAACAATAATCAATAAAAGCAGAACAGCAAGTAACGGTTCAAATGCGTTCATTGAGTAAAAACCGCCGAAAGCAACTGTTACCGGCATAGCAGCAAATGAACAAGCGGCAAGCAGTTGAGCAAATTTATTTCCACCGATTTCTTTTGTTAAGATGCCCGTGTAGAATACAGCGGCAGCTTCTGCTAATGCAGGCAAGAATCTTATTGCATAAATAGACGTACCAAATACAAATTGAAAAACAGTTAATACCAGAGGAGCCAACGGCGGATGATCAACATATCCGAATGCGGGGTTATTTGCACAGGCGATGTAGTAAAACTCATCTATAAAGTAGCCGTAACCCTTTGTGAATGTTGAAAGATAGATTAAAAGGAATGTAAAACCACTTATTATGTAGATGTGTTTATGTTCGGAAAGAGAAACTTTAAGGTGTTCAATAAAAACTTTCATAAAGCAACTTTGCAGAATTTTATTAAAGACTGAACCTAAATTAATAATTAGTTTGATTAATTTTGATAAGAATTATGATGAATGGTTTTTACTTATTGAAAGGAAATAAAATCCTATTTGAATTTTGACAATTTTGTGACAACCGGATAAAGTTTTTTTATTAAAGTTGTATAAAGAAAACAAGGTGTTAAAATGAGAACATTAATCATCGATATCTTTTTAATACTTTTATTAAATGTTACTATCATAATTCCACAGCAAACAGACAGCCTAGTACTACTTTCAAACACAATCGGCGAAACAGTTGATGAGAATGAAAGTTATAAAATAAGAACGTTGAATTTAGAATCTTACAAAAAATTTAATAACGCAGCATTTTATATAAGAAATGATAGTCTGCTTTTAGTTAAGATAAACTATTTGAATAGTCGGAACGAACTAGTTGATACCACAATAGTATTAAGAATAAACAAACTATACAGTTTTCGTTCTGAAGTGTATGATGTTGAGATAAAAGAACCCAAATTGTTAGATGATGGAACAATTGTAGTTGTAACTACAAAAGATAATTCTATGTATGAAGGGGTAATAGGTTTCGTTAACAGCGACAAAATCATTTTGTTAAAGCGTAAATCTAATATAGAAGTTTTGCCAGATTATAATACTATTGCCAGCAAGTCATTTCAGAAACAGGAGCTTCAATCCATTTTTATAGCAGGGCAATCAAATGTATTGTTAGGAACCGGATTAGGGTGTTTGTTAGGCACTATAACGGGTTATATAGCCGGTGCATCAGAGGGTGATGATCCAAAGGGAAGCTGCCAGGAAGGAAACTGTTTAGCAATGAGCGCTGAACAAAAGGGCAGTCTATCAGGAGCTGTCTTAGGTGTGATAGGTGCTGCCGCAGGATTAATAATCGGATTAGCAACAACCACCCCAGAGGAGGAGATTTTTATTAATGAAGATTATGACTTAAAAGAATTAAGTAAATATGCAATTTTCAGATAAAGAATTATCTCTGCTAAAGCAACAACAAAAACCAATTTCCAAGTAATTATAACGATAGGTATATTTTTATAAATTGAAATTGATAACTAATATATTGTAGTATTCTCTCTGCAGCCACAGACAAGTTAGAAGAGTTTACTTATTCATTCATAAACCTATAAGGAGAGATCATATGGGAAAGGGTAATATAAAAACCTTGCTATGCTTTTTAATGTTAACACTTTTAACCTCTGCTTATGCACAGCAGAAATCAGAATCTGTTAAAAAAGAGAATAACAATCTTACAGTATTGGTAAAATATAAATCACAACCGGAAAAAGAGGGGGAAGTCCTTGCCGCATTAAACGCACTGATTCTTGAAGTAAAAAAGGAACCCTATTTTGTAAACATTAAAATGCTCGTTGATCCGGCAGATAAAACAAATATTTTGCTTTATGAAGAATGGTCCGATGAAACATACTATAAAGGGGATCACATGAACACAAAGCATCTTCAGAAATTTATTGGCGACTCAAGAAACTTTTTAGCAGGTCCGCCTGAAATTTCTTTCTGGGAACTGAACAGTAATTACAATTTAGATTAGCCCTAAATAGTATACTAAAATCATAAAGACGTTCTATTAACTAAAAAGCCTTCCATATAGTGGAAGGCTTTTAAACATAAACCGATTAGCGGCTAATTAAATATTTCTTATAAGATTCTGGTCTGCTTTTTTATTCATTTCTGTTTGAACGATAAACCAAACAGCAGGTGCAAACACAATCCACAGAACAAATAACAACCACTTGTTAAAACTATCTGAGGATATTTTTTCATACAGTTCAGAAAATTTATAGTATGACCAGAAATTAGCAATGGGAATAAAAAGCAACACCGTCCATAACCCGGGGGATGCTTCAGCATCTTTACCCACATATTTCATTTCCTCGGAAATTTTAAAGAACCAATAGATTGAATAAATACCAAAGGTTATAATCATTAAACCAATTTGCGCACCCAGATTTCTTTTTTTGATCATTATGATTCCCTTCTGAAGTGATAGTGAAATAAATTATTTAGTCAGTTGTAATATAAAGAAGACCATTTATTCAATAAAAATAGTAAAGGAGATCTGTTAATCAAATTTTAAAATTATTTATTAAGAAAATACTTTTTCCAACAGGCAGCTTTGCCATTATGTAGTATAACCCGCCTTCATTAGTTATTACAGCGGGAAGATCTTAAAAAGGATTTACTATAATGATTATGAAAAAGTAAAACCCTCGTGCAGATGCGACACAAATAAGTTCGTAAAAAAAAATCCCTTCATAATAAAAAATTGACTGAGTTTAGCACGGCGGCTTCTTCCATTTGTTTCAGAAAATTTATTAAAGGTGTTGACGTGAAAAAGAAGCAATAGTTTTCCAGAACAAAAACAATGCAACAAAAAAATATGGTGTAAAAATCGCATAATTTCTCAACAACAGAGGTTTATCTACAGAACTAATATGAAAAATCAATTTAGAGTCTAAGAAGTTAGCTGAAGCAGGTTGTTTGCTGGTAAGCCCAATTTAAATCCTCAGCCTAAGGTGTTTAATGTAAGTTGATTCGCAAGAATAAACAGTGTGAAAATTTTACGACAGTGCAAAAGCTTTCTACTTGCCAACTAATGCCGATCAGAAAATATTATTTAAACACTATTTATTATTTTAACATACAATTAAGCTCAAGTGACTTTTACGAACATGTTAGAGGATACATTATGAAGACAATATCAACCCTAATAATTACGTTTTCATTATTCTCAACACTTTCTGCACAATGGACATTCCAAAGCAGCCTGCATAAATCAAGATGCGGTTTATCTTCTGCTTATAACGAAGAAAACGGTGGAATGGAAAACATAACGAACATTCCTTATGAACAATTAGCTTGTAAACAATGTCATTCAGCAACAGAATTATATGCTAATGGATCTCCGATCAATCCGGATACATATACACCTATCTGCGTAGATTGTCATAATTTTCAAAATGGCGTTACTGTTTCTGAAGATGCATGTTTAAGTTGTCATCAAAAACAAAAAAGAGAGAGAGAACTTTACGCAGGGATGGATGTGCACTTAAATGAAGGATTAACATGCACCTCTTGTCATTCAGAAGAAGAATTACATGGTGATGATGGAACCGAGTATTCTTCATTAAAAGAATTTGGTGCTGTTAAAGTAAAGTGTATAAACTGTCACACGCAGCTTGGTAATAATGGTTCTCACAATCGCCACCTTGGTAAGGTTGATTGTTCTGTCTGTCATGCGGTTTCTGTTTATAGCTGCGGCGGGGGCCATTTTTAAAATTTTTTTTCTTCTGGCAAAAAAAGATTTAATAATGAATTTAAAGATTATCGTTTGTTAGTAAAAAAAGATGGAATAGTTAAACTCGGAGCTCTTGTTACACAAAGTTTTAATGGAAAAACAAATTATATTATCTCATCTACGCATTCGCATATCATAAAAAGAAATGCAACTACGTGTTCAGATTGCCACCGCAGGATGGGAAATGTTAATGTTGCTGTTCAAGAATATAATGATACGGGTTTCATAACTCTTACAAAATGGAAGTCAGACAATAAAAAAACTGAAATACTTAACGCTGTAATTCCAATTCCTAATGATTGGCGACAGTCTTTAAAAATTGATCATGTTACTTACACCGGGGATTCCTCTGTTTTTCCAACTGATCCAGCACTATGGGAATATTTAAAATCTGAAACAGATAATGCACATTTATATTTTGCCGAACCACTGGATTCATCCACACTTTCTAAACTTGGATTTACACGATTTCCTACGGGCTTAGATGATGACAACACGATTCCATTAGAATTTGTGTTACATCAGAACTTTCCAAATCCATTTAACCCAAGCACAAAAATTAGTTGGCAATCACCAGTAAGCTGCTGGCAAACAATAAAAGTATTTAATTCTTTAGGACAGGAAGTTGAAACAATTGTTAATGAATATTTAGAAGCAGGCGTTCATTCTAAATTGTACGTTGTAGATAGTACATTGCCCAGTGGTGTTTATTATTATCAATTAAAAGTGGCGGATTATGTCGCAACAAAAAAAATGCTTGTGCTTAAATAACATTAGATGTAATATTAAAATAACAGGTAACCGAAATGGGAATTATCAGAAATTTTATTGGTCCAAAGTCAAAGTACAATAGGAGCCTTCCTTTTACCTATATTGCAAAGGTTCCTATTATTCCCGGGGATGAAGATGAACATATGACGAATTATTACTTTGCCGATACAATCTGTGGATTGGTTGAATATCTTGATGAGAAGGAGATAGATCCTGAAGAAGTCCAGCTCTTTGGATGCTATCATAAAAAGGAAATTCCAATTGATAAAAAATATTGTTTATCGTCAGACGGTAAATGGCTTAAGCGCCCTGATATTTGCCACTCGTTGGAAACACATTACCAAAACACAATGGAAGAACAGTTTAAGGGTCACGTAGAATTAGGTGAATGTTCTTTTGATGACAGGGATACGCGCGGAAGCGGACCTTATTAGATCGGTTATTTGTTTTACTATTGCGATGGCTGTAAATCAGAAACTCTCAGTATAAATATATCTACAATAATAAAGTCAAGTTCAATAAAATTTATAGGCATAAAATTAATTAGGGGCATAGTTTTCCTAAATTCAATTCCAGTTAAAAATTATAGATAAGCTCTTTATGTTCTTTGGAATAACCGACAATAAAATCCAAAGCTATATCATTAAAAATATCCACCCATACCAACTTAATTGAGTTTTTTCAGCCTTAGTCTTACGTTGCACACAGTAATTATAACAAAGGTGTGATATGAAAAAGGCGCTAATTGTTTTTCAAAGCAAAAACACGGCAACAAAAAAATACGGCGAAGAAATTGCACAGTTCCTTAATAAAAGAGGACTAACCGCGGAGCTTATGCCTATTAACAATTTTGAACCAAAGAAATTGGAAGAAGCAGATTATCTTTTATTAAGCGGGTGGCGTAATGGTTCTCTGTTTTCAATTGCTCAGCCAGATGATGAATGGCGAACATTTGTAAAAAGACTACCAGCACTCGAGGGTATAAAAACAGCGATGTTTACTACTTATAAACTTTTTTCAGGCGGTATCTTAAGAAGCATGAAAAAGTATCTTAAAGAAAAAACAAAAAACCTAGAGTTTGCTTTTGTATCAAGAGATGGTTCGCTTTCTATTTCTGATCAGATGGCACTGAATGATTTTATAGGCTAA
>CALLZX010000448.1 GCA_937858935.1 uncultured Ignavibacteriales bacterium
TTCCAAGTCCATTGTAATCAATACTTCCCCCTTCAAGAACAACTTCTTTGTTTTGATGTTCAGCTTTTATTAAATCAAGTTTAAGCTTACTGGAAATCATTTTAGGAATTTTTGCATCAAGCTTGTAGTTATCATACTTAGCCCACGCATTAAACTGAAAGTTGATTAGAACAGTTTCGTTTTTACTATTCTTAACAAATTGAGGACCTGCATCACGCAGCCAATTTCTATCTGTTTCAAGTTTAAAGAATTCCACATTAGAAGAATCAGCATTAACAGCTTTTAAAACTCTTTCAGCACTTGATTGATGTTCTTTTGATTGAACAATTATTCTAACTTTTTCTCCGCGTGAAAGGTATCTAACAATCTCTCCATACACCCAGGGAATCGGCTGAAACTTACCCGGCCAATCCTGTTTATTATTCGGCCAGCCAATCCACGTTGCTTCGTGGTATTCCCATTCTGCGGGTAATCGATATTTTGATTTAATCATTTTAGAAACCTTTTCGTAATATCCCCATAAGCATCAATTCGTCTATCGCGTAAGAAAGGCCAGTTGCGTCTTATGTATTCAATCCTATCCAGATCAACTTCGGCAATTAGAATTTCTTCTTTATCGTGTGAGGCTTCTGCAATTATAATTCCCTGCGGATCACAGATGAAACTATTTCCCCAAAATTCAATTCCAGCTGCATCTTTAGCTTCTTTTTCTAAACCTACTCTGTTTACCGATGCAACATAAACTCCATTTGCAATTGCATGAGATCGTTGGATTGTCTGCCAGCTTTCAAACTGCGGCTTGCCATGTTCTTTCTTTTCGTGAGGATGCCAGCCGATTGCAGTTGGATAAAATAAAATGCTGGCTCCCTGAAGTGCTGTTATTCTTGCGCCTTCAGGATACCATTGATCCCAGCAGATAAGTGTACCAATATTTCCAAATTCAGTATCAAAAGATTTAAAACCTAAATCACCTGGAGTGAAATAATATTTTTCATAATAAGATGGATCATCAGGAATGTGCATCTTGCGGTAAACTCCCACAATTTCTCCCTTTGTATTTACAACCGCTAATGAATTGTGGTATAATCCTGTTGATCTTTTTTCAAACAAAGGAACCACAACAACCACTTTAAGTTTCTTTGCTATTTTGGATACTGCATCAGTTGAAGGGCCAGGAATTGTTTCAGCTAAATCGTAGTAATCAATATTTTCAGATTGACAGAAATACTGGGAGCGAAAAAGTTCCGGTAAGCAAATTACCTGCGCACCTTTTTTAGCTGCTTTCTCAATCCATACAATAGCTTTTTTAAGATTCTCATCTGGATTTTTAGAAAAGCCTAATTGAATTAAACCTACTTTAAATTTCTTCGGATGTTTTTTCATATTTGTTCTGATTTGTTTGTATGCAAATATAAATCGATATGTTTATAAATAAAAAAGGCACGATTGCTCGTGCCTTGTAATAAAACTTCTTACTTCTCGCTTCTCGCGTTTTTACTTCATCAAGATCATCTTCTTAGTAGAAGTAAAATTCTTTCCATCTTTACCAACAGCGTTCATTGTGTAATAATATATTCCACTGGAAAGGTTTGAACCTTCGAAATTGACTTCATGAACACCACCGGATAAATCACTGTTTAACAATTCTGATACTTTTTGTCCGATTGAGTTGTACAGTTCAATTTTAACATTTGCATCAACAGGCAATTGGAATTTTATTGTTGTCGAAGGGTTAAACGGATTTGGATGATTCTGACTTAATTCAAATTGTTTTGGTAATCCAACATCAATAAGAACTACATTTAGGTATTTAAATGTTCCATCAAAATCAGTTTGTTTAAGTCTGTAATAATATTTACCCGTTTCAATTTCTGTATCTATATAATTGTAACTTGTTATTTCAGTTGTAGTTCCTCTGCCGCCTACAAATCCAATTTGTGTAAAGTTTTCTTCATCTCTGCTTCGTTCAATGGCAAATCCTGAGTTATTTGTTTCCGTTGCTGTCTTCCAATTTAACTCAACTCCGGCATCAGTTCTTTGAGCCACAAAGGAAAGTAATTCAACAGGAATAGTTTCTTCAATTACAAAGTTTACATTAGAAAGATCAAAGAAAATATTTCCTACTGCTTGCACTTTTATTCTTGCTGTAGTTGAAGGAGTATTTGGGATTGTGACAGATTCACTTCCATCATTTGCTGTGCTTGCTAATAAAACATTTGGAAAAGTCTGACCGCCGTCTGTTGAAAGCAGAATACTAACATTTGCACAATTAACCGGAGCAGCATTTGTATTGGTTACATTCCAGGTAATTGTTTGTAAAGAATTACCGGCCCAATTTACATTTGTATTTGGTGATGTTACAGCAAATGGACCTGAGTTTCCATCAACGTTAAATTGCATTTGTGCATAGTTAACTCCGCCGCCGCCAACTTTATTATCCCTTGCAACTAAACGGAAAGTTAATGTTCGGGCGTAAGTCGGGAGTATTTCACCTATTACTGTTGTATTGTTCAACAAATTCTGAAGTCTTGGGAAATACCTTGTTGGATTTACTGTCGGAGTCCAAGCTCTAAAAATTGGTGCGTTACCGGATGGAGTGCCGGGTGCGCCAGCAGGTCCGAGATCAAATTCTTCCCAGCTGTATGTCAATGCATCACTATTCGGATCAGTAGCTGACCCTGTTAAAGAAAATGGTGTACTCTTAGGAATATAAAATCCGCCTGCTGGAACAGTTACTGTAGGTGCTGAGTTTCCGGTATTGGTAATAACTGCACAGCCATTTCCACTTCCAAAATTTGTAAATGAAACAATTTCATCAAAGTTAATAACGTGGAAATATGGATCGCTGTTGTTTTGAAGATTTTGAGGAGAACAAATACCTGCATAAGCCATAATTGTTGATCCGCTGGCTGGTTCGTAAGCAGTTGATGTATTTCTATTTCCGCCGCTACAAGAACCTGCTGTTCCATTAAATGAATGGTTTCCACTAAATTGATGCCCCATCTCATGAGCAACATAATCGATATCAAAAGGATCACCAACTGGGGCACCTGAGCCGGTTACTCCCTGAGCTTTAAAACCATTAACACATACAACACCAAGATATGCAACACCACCGCCGCCAGTACTGAATACATGACCAAAATCATAATTAGGAGAGCCAATTCTGGCATCAACCGTAGTTTGATTCTGCCCAAGCATCGCACCGCCATCATTGTTTGAATAAGGATCTGTAGCCGCGTTAGTGAAAACTAAGGTATCGTTATTTGCGACTAATACCATTCTTACTGCAACCTCTCTTTCATACACTCCATTTACACGGTTTACAGATGTTACGATCGCAGCCAATGCTGAAGGAACTGTTCCACCGAAAAAAGAATACTCGCCTGTGCACGCAAGGGCTAATCTATAAGTCCTTAACTGAGGACCAGTTGGAGTTAGAATCATCGATTCTTTTAAATAATTTAATTCATTTAAACGACTTTCATCAGAAAATACTTCACATTCAAATGCAGTTCCTATTTTTATAAAATCTTTAGTGTAGTAGGATATATAATTTTGTACATCACCAAGACCATATGGATCAATAAAAACATTTCCTTCAGGAGAAAGTATCATTGCATGAAAACCGTGAAGTGTAAAATCAAATCTTACATTAGCTAATGGATCATCGATTCCTTTACCAAGATAAGTTCTGATTTCCGGGTACTTTACTGCAAGTTCAGGTGCCATAATTGGTGATTCAACAATTGAAAATTTTTGCATTGTACCATTTGGCATTGGGAAATCTAAAATAAAAACGGTTGATCTAGTTGCATTAGAAAATTCCAACGGAGCCTCTGATAAAAAACTTTGCATTTCTTCAACATTTAATTTAATTGTTCGGTATACCTGCGGAATGATATATCTTTCACCAACCAAAACTATTTGTGATTCATCAACTTCCTGCCAAAGATTTTGAGGACTGGTTTGGGCAAAAATAAATTGAATGGACAAAACAAAAGTGAATGTAAAGATCCTGAAGAAATTATTCATCACTTACCTCGTGATTTATTATTGAGTGAGTTATTTAGTTTTTATTGGATTAGAAAATATTTTACTGACTGATTATTGACAACAATTATTCCAATTAATTATAACCGTAAGTTGAAATTAATAGTCCATTTTGTCCGTAAGTTTTACTTCTCTGCAATCGCCCATCGGCAAAATACTCTTCTTTCATCATTGATCCATCATCATAGTATGTTTTTACCCAGCCAATAAGTTTTCCATTAATATAGTTTTCAATTTTTTCTAAAGCGCCATTTCTATAAAAAGTATTTCTTTTGCCTTGCTTTACTCCATCAACAATTGTTTGTTCTGATTCAAGCAATCCGTTTTCGTAATAGGATTTATAATTCCCTTCCAATCTATTAAGAACATAGTTTCCAATACTTTCAAGATTTCCATTAGGATGATAAGTAAGGCAAATGCCATGTTTAAGATTGTCTTCATAAATTGTTTCGGCCTTAAGCACACCATTTTCATAGTATGATTTTTCATTACCACGTTTTACACCATCTACATAATCTGAAGATACTTTAAGCACACCATTTTCATAATACTCAAATGATCGGCCTGCAATATTATTTTTTTTGAAATTCCATTCTTCTTTAAGAAATCCGCTTTCATAAAAAGTTTTCATCGGACCATCTTTTAATCCATCAATTATATAAGTTTCGTCCAACAATCTGCCGGAAGGATAATAACTTTTAACAAGCTCTTCCTTGGATTCAACCTTTCCAGTATAATCGAGTTTAACTCGATTTATAAGTTCATCATTTATATAAGTATCACGCACACGAAGTGTTTTCATCTTATCATAAATTAAAACATCACCCTGCAATTTATTATCAATAAAAAAGGCTTCAAGCGCCAATGATTTATCATCATGAAATACTCTGGAGGTTCCGTGTTGTCTGCCGTCTACAAATTTTCTCTCCACTTCAACATTTCCATTCGTGTAAAATGTTTTAGATATCCCTTGCAGTACTCCATCAATATAATTCCATTCGCCCTGCTTTTCTCCAGTTTTGTAATAAGTCAATGTTACACCTTGCAGAATGCCGTTGCTGTATTGCTGCTCTGACCAAAGTTCACCCGTTTCATAATACCACTTAGATACACCTTCTTTTTTTCCAAAGATGTAATTCCATTCTATACTGACTTTTCCATCAGGGAAATACCATGTTGAAATACCTTCTTCTCTTCCGTTTACATAGTTCCAGTCTTTCCAAAGATTTCCATTTGGATAAAATTCTTTATAGTGTCCGTCAAGCTGATCATACAAATAATCGCCTTCTGTTTTTATTGTTCCATCAGGATAAAATGTTTTACTAATTTTTCTGTAAGGATTTTCTTGGCTGAAAGAGTACTGAAAAGTTATACTTACTATAACTAAAAGGCTGAAAATATTTTTATAAAATGTTCTGAAACTCATTTATTCCTGGTAAAATTTTGAGGCAAAGATAAGTCTTTTTATTAAAAACAAAACGACAAAAAAAAGTTTTACTTTTAATTACATTGTTCTTCCAATAACACTTGCAATCAATCTAATTTGCTGCATCATCTCCTCAAATTGATGCGGAAGTAATGCTTGTGGGCCATCAGATAAAGCTTTTTCAGGATCGTGATGAACTTCAACCATCAATCCATCAGCGCCAGCGGCAACAGCTGCGCGTGCCATTGGTATAACTTTATCTCTCAATCCTGTTGCATG
>CALLZX010000449.1 GCA_937858935.1 uncultured Ignavibacteriales bacterium
AGCTGTAGCAAAAACAGGAATGTTTTCAAGCATAAAAATCTTTTCTGCAATTTCTTATGCTGCTGCGTTATTACTGCTTTTCTTAAGCGGATATCTTTTCTTTAAAGTATCCAATTACCAGGAACGCGTTGATAATCTTACACAGCAAATGTTTATTCAATCACAAACTATTGAACTTTTAATTAACAGTTTACCAGTAGTTGAAGTGAGAGCGACTTCTAATAAAGATAAACTATATAAACCTAATATATAATACGAAAGTCACAGATCGATTTATTTTTTAATAATATAAAATATGAGGTATCAAATGAAAACACTTTTTTATTCATCATTATTTTTGTGCTTATTATTCTCAGCTATTCTATTTGCGCAGGATAAAAAACACGCCAGTACAAAAGACACAATTTATTTTGTAAAACTTGAAGAGATGCCCGAACCCATTGGAGGTCTTGAAGAAATACAACGCAAAGTTATATATCCACCAGAAGCAAAAGAACAAGGGGTACAAGGTAAGGTTTATGTCTTAGCTTACATTAACGAAGAAGGGATTGTAGACAGTACAAAAATTATAAGGGGAATTGGCGGTGGTTGTGATGAAGCCGCAATGAAGGCTATTAAACAAATTAAATTTAAGCCGGGAAGACAAAAAGGAGTACCAATGAAAGTACAAGTTACTATCCCGATAATGTTTAAACTGGATTAGTAATTTTTCTATCAAAGTCACGGAACATTCCGTGACTTTAATTATATAAATTCTTGTAACATTCAATCAAATCATTCTAACTTTGCATTACAATTATTTATCATTACAGGGGATCTCAAGTGAAAAACAGTTTTATTCTTGCAGTATTGGTTAGTCTATTTATTTCTTTTTCTTATACATACGCTCAAGGTATTTTTTTTGAAAAAGGAGAAGCAGGATTTTTTGCAAATGGAGGTTATTCAAGTTTAGAAAGCGGTTACGCAACATCCTTCGGCGGAGGATTTGCTTTAGGCGGAGTTATGGAACTTGGGTTTTCCAGCACAACTTCTACAATTGAATTGGATAACTATTATTATTCCGATGATGTTGAAGTAAACAGCAAGACAATATCATTAGGCATAGTTCTCTTAAAGAAAAAAGCGCAGCTAGAAGTTAATGTTGGCTATTCTACTTCCGATATGGGCCCTGATGTTTTATTGCTGGGTTTTAATGTTGGAAGTGAAATTAAACTTCACCAACAGTTAAGCTGGTATCCTGTTTTTTCATTTGCCGTAGGAATTCCCACAGAAGAAGACAGCGGAAATCCGGTTACCGCTTTGGGATTATCCGCACCAATTCTAATTGCTGAACACGTTTATTTAGGTCCTACATTTGCATTATCTGAAGGAGATTTTTCCTGGGGTGTTACAGCCGGAATTATAATAAGCTTTAATAC
>CALLZX010000450.1 GCA_937858935.1 uncultured Ignavibacteriales bacterium
ATCGAAAGAAGATATTGCGCAATCGGATAACTGCTTTTCCATTTATAAGTATGTGTTCCATTTCCATTATCAAGAATCTCCATAAGCTTTCCGTTGGATGCAGGAATTTATGATGTGCTAACTGTAATCCAAAAATCTGCGGAGTCTGCTTTATCGGCTGGAGTATCTTTTGCAGGCCACCAATCTTTAGCTCCGTATGGTTCGCTTAATGTCCAGATTGCAGGATTACCACCTTGTGAACTAAATTCAAAACTTCCAAATCCGCTTGAGCCAGGTGTTCCGTGATAATATACAATAGATGTAAAAGCATCTCCTTGATTAAGTGTGGTTCCTAATGCAATATTTAATTTATTAGAACCTCTTGTAAAGCTCTTTAAACTGCCATTTACCAAAACGGAATCAACTACTAATGGATCTGTAAGATCAAAATAAATTGCTGTAACATTTTGATCAACCATAACAGCATTGCAAGTAACATTACCGGAGATTGTTTGTGCAGTATGATTAACTGAAATATCTAGTTTATAATATTTTACATCATATTTAGAGTCGCCGGGATAATCAATATCTGCAAATTTTTGCAATCGATTAAAATGCTGTGTCTTTGCAATTATACATTCATCTCTACCGCTTTGTGCAAAACTTAAACCTGTTAAAAGAATTATTAAAAAAGTTGCAATGGTTTTCATGTAAATCCTATATAATGAATATCTATTGGTGAGTAAATTTAAAGATAAAACAAATCAAAGCAAGTATAAAATTAAGTGTTAAATAACATCCTGTATTCTGCAGATTGATTTGAAATCACAGAATCGGCAAACTTTGTTTTGTCTATCTTCAAGCATTGAGAGATTAAATTTACCTCTGGCAATCTGTTCAACATAAGCGGGAATAAACTCACTGCAAATCTTTATAAGCTCTTCATTAGATTTTAATAAATCATCTTCGTTTGGAGTTCTGGCACTGCTGATATGAATATTTTTCTTTCCAAAATCCTTGTTACTTAATTTTAGCGAATAAATAATTGCGGCTGCCGGGTCAAACTCCTTATTTAATTCTGCTTCAATCAGTTTTTTAGATGCGTAGAGATAAAGCGGAAGTTGTAATGAAATTCCCGTTTCAAGATCTGCTTTAGTTGGCTTTTTCCCGCTGAGTTTGTAATCAATAACTTTATAAGTGTTATTAGCATGGTTAACATCAACTCGATCAATCTTACCACGCACTTTTACATCACCTATAAATAATTCATCTGTCTTTTCTTCTTTTGAATTTTTAAACTGTCCGAATCCCATTTCAAAATATTGAGGTATAAATCCTTCTGAATTATTTCTTTCTTCTTCAAGAAATTTATATAAGATGGATTTTTTCTTATTCCCTGCTATTCCAAGAATTTTTTCTCTTTCAAAAAATATCATGGTGGAATTAAGTCTTAGCTTTTCAATCTTCTTTTCAGCAATATTGAATATTAATTTTCCCGCAAACTTAAATGTATCATCATCACATTGTGAAAGAATTATACTTCGTTGATTAAGTTTAATGTAAAATTCATATAATATTGAGTGAATAATACTTCCAAGTTCAAACGATTCTAATTCTTCGGTTGGTTCTTCAATTGTTTCCAGCTGTAAAATTCTTTTCAGGAAATACTGAAAAGGGCATTTTGCATATTCTTCAAGCTGGGATGCTGAGTATTGTTTTTCTTTTTGATCCGCAAGTTTTGTTTTTGCTTCATCAGAAATATTTTTAGAAATATCTCCTGTGAATTCAGATTCTCCAAAAGGATTTTCTAATCTTAACTTATCGATGCCTAAATCGGTTTTTAGTTTTTCAACATCAATACCAAGTGAATCAAGTTTGTCTTTATCTTTTTCTAAATCCAGAGTTGCCGCATACCTCATCAACTCTGATTTGCTGTAAACAAGTTCCGAATAGTCTTTATTTGTTTTTTCTTCGCTGTTAAATAACCTTAACAAATCATTCACAAATGTAGATGGAGTGAATTCTTTTTTCTCATCTTTCATTGCATAAGACAAATACAATCTTTTCTTTGCACAGCACAATGTCTGATAGAAATGATAGCGATCTTCTAAAATGTGTCTATATTCATCTTTTCGATATGAACCGGATAAAAATATTTCGGGTTGATATCTTGTTGGAAATTCACCATCAACCAAGCCTCCGATAAAAACATAATCAAAATTAAGTCCGCGGATTTCATTAACAGATGTTACAAGCACTCCGCTGGCATGTCTTTCTTTAATATTATAACGTGTAAACTGAAGCGCTGTTTTTATCTGCGATAAGAAATATCCCAACGGAAATTTTTTATCATTTCCATTTTCATCCACCAATAAATCAAATAACTCATCCAGCGTTTCAAGAAATACAGTAATTGCTTTAACATTTTTTTCTATATAATTCTCACGATCATTTACTACCCGCTGCGGTAAACCTAAAGTATAAATAAGTTTTCTTAATACATCTTTAAACTCATATATGGTTTTCTTTTCTCTGAAAGGTTTAAGCATTTCGAAAATCGCTTCAACATCCTCCTTAGCTTTGGAATAAAACTCGATTGGTAAGAAACGATTGTCTTCATCATCATTATTAAAATTAATTTCATCAATCGTTCTGGATATTGAGTCGATCCAATTTTTGTAACCTGAAACTATTTTAAGATTTGAAGAAACATGAAGCAGGTTTGAAAGATCGAGTCCGTTTATTTTTATCCATCTACCTGTTAACGCACGAAAAATATTTTTATAGTAAAAATTGTTTTCCAGAATTTCCAGAAAATTTATTAACGCAATTACCGGCTGAGATTCATTTAATGCATATCTATCAGTGAGATTAAACGGAATACCATATTCATTAAAAACATCACGTATAATTGCCGAGTGATCAGATATTAAATTAAAAGCCACTGTTATCGAATTAACATCAACATTATTTTTTGTGATAAGTGATTTTATTTCTTTAGCAATCAGTCTTATTTCTTCTTCCGGTGATTGCGCAATAGTTTTTACTGTATCAATTTCACTCGATTTTGGTTCATCATTTTCATTTAGTAAGAATAATTTCTCACGTATTCTTTTCTGATAATCATTAAACAGTATTTGTGATGTGTCTTCAACTTCATTAAAACCTTTTGCCTTAAACTTTTCATAACAGTTATCAAGATGTGAAAACAAAGCTGGATTGTAACGGTAATAATCAAACATTACAAAAAGCTCAATACCAGCAACATCTGCGGTGCGATTTATAATATCAATTTCCGGCTGTGTAAACTCATCAAACCCGTTAATTACTATTGCACTTATTCCTTTGAATGCACTATTAAATCTTAAAACAAAATCCTTTTTATCTAATCTTAAAACTTCGGAATAAACATCCCCCGTTTCATAGACATTTAATTCTTTGCAGTACACTAAATAATTCTTGTAAACATTTGCAATGTCTGTTGCTTTTAGTTTTTCAGAACCCTCAAGTTTTTTTGCTTCGGAAATTATTTGCTCCGGTGAAATACCGTTTAATTTATATTGAGTAATAACATTCTTAATTCTGTCTAAAGTTCCGCGTGGAATTTCATTCTTATAATTTGAAAAATATTTTAATTCAGTTTTCTTAAATGATTTACTTAACAACACAGCCGAAGACGCTTCACTTAGCGATTTAAATGAATCAAAATCATTCGTTTGAAATATCTGAGTCGTAAATGTTTCAAAGGTGTGAAGATTTATTTTTGAAACTGATTTCCCCGGCGATTGCAAAACTAATTCCCGCTTTAGATATCTGATCTTTCTATTCGTTGGTACGATTATTAAAATCTCACCAAGTTTAGACTGATTTATAAAATCATTTATTAGATTATCAGGATCAAACCGCTCAATTTTGTTTTTAGAAAGAATCATTTTTTGTCTTTAGCTAAAAGTAAATCTTTGTAAGAAGCTCTAATTTCCTTTTTGTCTCTAAGTTTAAGTAAACCCATCATAAACGAAAATTTTTTTTCAGCATCTGCTAAACCATTTATAACCCTGGTTTCCAATTCTAAAAAGCAGCCCAAACCTTTTACATTATCAAGATGAATTCTAGTGTTCTTATAATGATATAATTCTCTTTTTTTATTCACGATTGTAATAACATCTAAAAATCTTTTAAGATATTTATTTGCATCTGTTTTGTCTATCTCTAAAAGATGGTAATCAGACCAGCGCTTTTTTGATTTTTCATTCCTGTCATAAAATATCAGCGTCTGTTTATAATTTTCTACTCTAAGTTTAAGCAATCCTTTATCTACTTTATAATAAATATCTTTTTGTAATAATAACTCCTTAAAAGGAATCTTATTCTTCTTGAGTATTTCTTTTACTTCTTTGTGCGATTTTAGTTTTACTTTTATTTCAAGGTTTTTGGGCATTATTTTGTTTTCAGCTTTTTAAAGTGTTTTTAATTTAATGATTAAATAATACATTGAATTTGTTGTTTCAATAATTATTTTAACCATAGAAAAATAAGAATATTAAGATGTCTAAAGAAATGTTGCATATACAGGCACTCTCCGTAAAAAGTTTAATTATAATAGCATTGTTTGCAATTGCATTACCATTTGCCAAAATAAATCCGCAAGGCATTGGTGAACTCGCTCCGCCAAAACCACCTGAAGTTTTCCCTAAAAACTCCTGGGGTATGGATATTATGTTTGGTGATGCCGGTTTTGGGCTTGGTGTTTTTTTTAGAAAAGAGGTAGCTCATAAATGGACTGCCTTTTTAGATCTTTCCTTTTCTGAAACCAAAGATGAACGTGAGTTTGAATACATAGACTATTATGGTAATGTTATAACCATTGGTAAAAAGAACAGAGTTTTTCAAGCACCAATAAACCTTGGTGTGCAGTACAGACTTTTTGAAAACTCACTTGCAGACAATTTAAGACCATTTATTTGTGCGGGTGCCGGACCAACTGTACTTATTTCAACACCTTACGAAGAAGAATTTTTTAATTCTTTTGGAAAAGCACAGGCTAAACTTGCTGCCGGCGGATATGTTGGACTCGGCGCAAACCTTGGACTTGATAAATCCAGTTTAGTGGGTATTACTTTTAAATATTATTATTCTAAAATTATTAACGGCGGTGTAGAAAGTCTCTATGGAAAAAAGAAAACAGAAATACAAGGATTTTTTATTACGCTTAATCTTGGAATGATGTATTAGCTCTTAGTTAAATTTGCTCTGGTTTATTCAATTTCCGACAAAATATCATGTAGGTTTTTAAGGGAAATAATGAAAAATCTAATATGTACGCTTGCCTTTCTTTTTTTGACAACTTCATCATTCAGCCAATCACACTCTCGAGATCGAGACATAAAACAACTAGACATTAACCAAATTAAAACCACACTTAGTAACTTAGGAACACTGGGCTTTGATCCAAATAAAACGACTTGGGATCAATTAAGGTTCAGAGATTATTTGACCGGAGGAGAGTTAAATAATACAATGGTTGTGTATGATCAGGGATTATGGATTCTTGGAAAAATAAATGGAGAAAAACACGCGAGTGTTACTGAGTGGAATACACATTTTTCTCCAGGTCCAATTATTAATGGACAGCCTGCAATGCTTTATAATCCTTTAGATTCAGCAAGATATACAATTTATAAAATTACCAAAGGAGATAATTTCAATAATCCTGATTATGCTAACTGGCCAATAGATTTTGGTGCTCCTGTTTATAATAATGGCAAACCTTTAATAAAAGGTGATCAAACTTTATGGACTGCTTTTAATGCTTTAGATTCAACTACATTAAATTATTGGAAATGGTTTCAGCCAAATAACAATCTTAATCTGCTTCCAATAGAAATTCAACAATTAGCGTTTGCAAGAGCAGGAGATAAAAAAGATAACGAGGATATCTTTTCAAATACAATATTCTTTGAATACACGATTATAAATAAAGGTAATTCAGTTATTGATTCTGCATTCTTTGGTTTTTGGAATGATATAGATTTTTTTGCTGCCTCATTGAATCCCCCTGCAGTTGATACTTTGGCTCAGGTTGGTTACTGCTGGGCTTTAAATGACACTTACACTTATACCCCTCATAGAGCACCCGCTGCTGTAGGATTTACATTAATTTACGGACCATCAGTTCCTTCAGCGGGACAGAATTCAGTATTTAATGGAAGATCTTTACCTGATCACAAAAATCTGCCTCTAACAGCTTTCCACGGTATTGAGGATGATGCAACAATATTACCGCCATTCAATATCGCTGGTTCTATTGATGATGCTTGGAATATGGCAAAAGGATTGAAAAGTGATGGCTTGCCCAATATCAATCCATCTAATGGCGAAGTTACAAAATTTCAACTAAGTGGTGATCCAATTACTAATGAAGGATGGATATATTCTGATAACTATACAGGTGGCGGAGCAGGATTTGTTATGTTTACTGGACCAGTTAATCTTGCACCAAATGATACACAATGGATTATGATTGCACTAACTCCTGCATTAGGTAATGATCGTTTGGAGAGCATAAAAATTATGAGGGAAAAAGCAATGCTTTTAAGATCACTGCCTTATGATACTCTGGCTTATGGTACAACGCCATACAAGATTGATTATGTTGATACAACTAACTTACCCGATATTATTGAAAGCGAAATTGTACCCGACCAACTTTCATTATCTCAAAATTTTCCTAATCCATTTAATCCCGAGACAACTATAATTTTGGGACTTCCTCAGCAGGAACACGTTTCATTAAAAGTATTTGATATACTTGGAAGAGAAGTCCGCACACTTTTAGATGAAGTTAAAGATGAAGGAACATACAGAATAAGATTTAACTCATTTGGTCTTGCAAGCGGAATTTATATTTATCGGATAAGCACAAATAGCAACAGTATTTCCCGTAAAATGATAATACTACATTAGAGTTTTATAGGGAACGAACTCCCGTTCGTTCCGTGTGCTTTATTATTTATCTGCGGATCGGACAGGAATCCGT
>CALLZX010000451.1 GCA_937858935.1 uncultured Ignavibacteriales bacterium
GATGATGCAGCTGAAGAAGCTCGTAACTTAAAAGATGATTATGTATCAACAGAACATCTTCTGCTTTCGTTATCAAACGATAAAGGAAAAGCAGGGCAACTTTTAAGAGATAACGGAATAACTTATAAAGATATTCTAACTGCTTTAAAAGATATTCGCGGTACACAGCGGGTTACTTCTCAAAATCCAGAAGACACTTACCAATCATTAGAAAAGTATGGGAGAGATTTAAATGAACTTGCAAAGCAGGGAAAACTAGATCCTGTAATTGGTAGAGATGAAGAGATTAGACGAGTGCTTCAAGTCTTATCGAGAAGAACAAAAAATAATCCTGTTTTAATTGGTGAACCTGGCGTTGGTAAAACTGCAATTGCTGAAGGTATTGCTCACAGAATTATTTCGGGCGATGTGCCGGAAAATCTAAAAACAAAAAGAATTGTTGCTCTTGATATGGGCGCTCTAGTTGCAGGAACTCAATTCCGCGGACAGTTTGAAGAAAGATTAAAAGCCGTAATTCAGGAAGTTCAAAAATCTAACGGAGAGATTATTCTATTTATTGATGAACTTCATACTCTGGTTGGTGCTGGCGCAACTCAAGGGGCAATGGATGCGGCAAATATCTTAAAACCTGCTTTGGCTCGCGGTGAACTGCATGCAATTGGTGCTACAACTTTAGATGAATATAAAAAGCATATCGAAAAAGATGCTGCGCTTGAAAGAAGATTCCAACCCGTACTTGTGGGAGAACCATCCGAAGAAGATACAATTTCTATTTTACGCGGACTTAAAGAACGCTACGAAGTTCATCACGGTGTACGCATAACTGATGGAGCAATTGTAGCAGCAACACAACTTTCTGAAAGATATATCACAGATAGGTTTCTTCCCGACAAGGCTATTGATTTAATTGATGAATCAGCATCAAAACTCAGAATTGAAATTGATTCTATGCCCGAAGAACTTGATACGCTCGAAAGAAAAGTTAAACAGCTTGAAATTGAACGTGAGGCACTAAAGCGGGAAAAAGATGATGCATCAGCAAAACGACTTGATGAATTACAAGATGAGCTAAGTGAATTGATCTCGCAGCGATCAGAATTAAGAACTCATTGGGAGATGGAAAAAGGAAAGATTCAGAAAATCCGCACAATGAAAAGCGAAATTGAAAATCTAAAACTTGAAGCTGAACGATACGAGCGTGAAGGTGATCTTGGCAAAGTTGCAGAAATACGTTACGGCAGAATTGTTAATCTTGAAAAACAATTA
>CALLZX010000452.1 GCA_937858935.1 uncultured Ignavibacteriales bacterium
GAAAATATTTGCAATTATCTTTTATCCGAAATAAAAAAGTGTTCATTGCCATCGAATATTTCCTCAGTAAAAGTTAGAGTTTATGAAACTCGGTTTGATTATGCAGAAGAAATAGCGAGACTAAATTGAGAGGCAAAAAATTTTATTCGAAAGAGCAGTTTAAAAGTAAATCCGGTGGTCAAATTAAAAGCAAACCATTTACAGCAGATAAACGTAAAATATCAAACCAGAATTATTCGCGTTTTAAACTTTTTATTGAATATGAAGGAACTCGTTATTCCGGGTGGCAGAAGCAAGAAAACGCTAAGACAATTCAGGGTTCAATTTTAAAAGCCGCGCAGGAAGTTTTTGGTGATGCTTTTATAGATATACAAGGTTCCGGTAGAACGGATAGCGGAGTTCACGCACTTTGCCAGGTTGCACATTTTGATGTGAAAACAGTTTTAGCTCCTGAAATTATTAGAATGAAATTAAATGACATGCTTCCGCATGATATTACAATTCTGGAAGTTGAAAAGACAAGCAAGGAATTTCATGCAAGACATGATGCAACATCACGTAGTTATGTTTATCAGATATCAAGAAGACGAACGGCTTTTGGTAAAAACTTTGTCTGGTGGATAAAGGATGAGCTTGATTTTAAGAAAATGGAGTCAGCATCAAAATTATTTTTAGGGATGAATAATTATTCTTCATTCTCAGATGATGATCCTACAGAAAAATCCACCAAAGTTTTGATTGACGATATTCAAATCAAAGAAGATGGAGATTTAATTCTCATAAGAATAATCGGTTCGCATTTTATCTGGAAAATGGTAAGACGAATAGTTGGAATATTAGCTGAAGTCGGGCGTGGAAGAAAATCGGACAAGGATATTTTATTCTATTTAAACAATAAAACTAATGAGCCAGCAAAGTTCACTGCTCCTCCATCAGGATTGTTTTTAGAAAAAGTAACCTATAAAGGGGAATCTATTCCGAAGGAACTTGCTTCATTAATTAAAATCTAAATTGCTGACCTTGGACTTAAGACAGATATCTAATTTATCCAATCATTTTTTTAAGTTTATGAATTTCATCACGTAAGTTAGCCGCTTTCTCAAACTCAAGATCTTTTGCGGCTTTGTGCATTTCTTCTGTTAGCTGATCTACCAAATCTTCTTTCTGCGCTCTATCCATATACTTAAGGATAGGCTCAGCAACTTTTGAAAAACCGTAACTCTCTTTTTCTTCCTTCTTTCTTATATCCGCAATTGAAGTTGAAGAAAGAATATCTTCCATTGATTTGTAAATCGTAGCAGGCACAATTCCATTTTTATCGTTGTACTCTTTTTGAAGTTTTCGCCTTCGATTCGTTTCGGTAATTGTTTTACGCATGGATTCAGTAATCTTATCCGCGTACATAATTACCTTGCCGTTTACATTTCTTGCAGTTCTTCCAGCAGTTTGCATCAGCGATCTTTCGCTTCGCAAAAATCCTTCTTTATCTGCATCGATAATAGCTACAAGAGAAACTTCCGGTAAATCCAATCCTTCTCTCAGAAGATTTACTCCAACCAAAACATCAAACTCACCTAAACGAAGATCGCGAAGTATTTCTACTCGTTCCAACGAATCAATATCACTGTGGATGTAGCGAACTTTAATTCCAATCTTATCGAGATAATCAGAAAGATCTTCTGCCATTTTTTTTGTTAAAGTTGTAACAAGCGTTCTTTCTCTAAGTACAGTTTTATTTCTAATCTCAGCAATGAGATCATCAATCTGTCCTTTAATCGGCCGTACTTCAATTTCAGGATCAAGCAATCCGGTTGGACGAATTATT
>CALLZX010000453.1 GCA_937858935.1 uncultured Ignavibacteriales bacterium
GGTAATAATTCAACCACAGTGAACAATTTTATTTTATATCAAAATTATCCAAATCCATTCAATCCAACTACAAAAATCAATTGGATAACTTTAACCGAAAGCTGGCACACTCTTAAAATTTATAATGCATTAGGAAATGAAATTGCAACCCTTGTTAATGAATATAAACTGGCAGGCAATTATAACATAGAATTCTCAATCGAGGATGAACAATTCAGTTCAGGTATTTATTTCTACCAATTAAAGGCTGGTAACTTTGTTCAATCTCGTAAAATGGTGCTACTTAAATAGCGACAAAAAATTATCTCATTAAACATGATAAAATTAAAACTGCCACCAATGATTGGTGGCAGTCAACAAATAATTCTAATTTTAATTACAATTCTAGACAAACTTAATATCTATCATATCCTTTAAAATCCCGTGGAAGTAAGGTAACTGCATTAGTGATTTAATTCCTTCAAGATCCTGATCTTCAAGATCAAAAACAATATGTTGAATGTTGACTGAAATAAATTCCAACGAAGTCTGGGTAAATCCTTCTAGTAAATTACTATAATCTTCTGTATGGCCATTGAGTAAATTATCTCTAAACTTATCTGTAAAATCACTAAGTACATTTTCAGAAGCACTAGCTAAGATAAAATTTACATAAGGTGCATCTAGTAATTCTATTATCTCTTCGGAAAAACTTAATCCATTCAGGAATAATTCTTTCACATAATTTTCATCACCAACAATTAGCGTGTTATCATTTATGTGAGAATTCTCATCCTTTACTAAAGTCGGAGTAACATTAACATCATAAAATTCCTTAAATAGAATTTTACTTAAAATGATTTCATTAGTTGTTACATCCCCTTTTAGAAAAATTTGTTCTATCGTCTCCTGCCCTTCTTTAAAATGGATATAAGAATTTGAAAGAAGTGCATTAAAAGACACTCCGATTTTTGATGAAACAAAAAAATCTTTGGATGTGAGTAAATCTAATGTCGGGATTAGGCCAATAGAATTTTCTTCCTTCAGCAATCTTTTTGCAATTAGTGCTGCTGGTTGAAATTCAACATCAATACTATCATCCAGATTTAGCTCCGATAGCAGAATCTTGGAAAAAACATTTTGAGGAAGTAAGATTTTTGTTTTCATAGAATAAAAAAGCCGCTGAGTTTAGCGGCTTCCAAAAATAATTTGAGTTATGGTTTTTTACTCTTAATTCTTGCTGCTTTACCAGAAAGATTTCTGAGGTAGAAAAGTTTTGCTCTTCTTACATCACCTTGTTTAAGTACTTCTACTTTGGCAATTTTAGGCGAGTTAAAAGGGAAAATTCTTTCAACGCCAACACCGCTGGACATTTTTCTGACCATAAATGTTTTGTTTAATCCAGCACCTCGAATGCTTATTACATCACCTTCAAAAGATTGCAATCTTTCTTTATCGCCTTCAATAACTCTAACTTGAACTCGAATGTGATCACCAGGATTAAAAACAGGCATATCGGTTTTAATCTGATCAGGTGCTATTTTATTTAAATCAATCATTTCATACTCCGCTAATTATTATAATTTCTCCACTTTTCAGTTAAGATTTTAGATTGTTCTTGTTTCCATTTTTTAATTTCTTTGTCATTTCCAGACAGCAACACTTCCGGTACTTTCATTCCCCTATACTCCGCAGGTCTCGTATAATAAGGTGCTTCAACAACTTCACCATCCTGAAACGAATCATCAAGAGCTGCTTCACTATCATTTAGAACTCCCGGAATTAATCTTACTATCGCATCAGCAATAATAAGTGCTGGAAGTTCACCTCCGGTTAAAACATAATTCCCAATTGAAATTTCATCAGTTGCAAAATGTTCTCTAACTCTGTCATCTATCTCCTTGTAATGCCCTGCAATTATCAAAACATTTTTTGCAAGAGATAGTCTATTTGCATATCTCTGATCAAATAATTTTCCTTTTGGTGTGGTAAAAATTATGTGATCAAACATGCTTTCGCTATTTAACTTTTCAATACATTCAAAGAACGGTTCCGGCTTAAGTACCATTCCGGCACCACCGCCAAACGGTTTATCATCAATCTGCTTGTGTTTATTAAATGCATAATCACGAAGATTATGAATTTCTATTTTAACTTTTTTCTTATCCTGAGCTCTTTTTAGAATGCTTGTATTTAGCGGACTTGAGAGTAGCTCCGGCACCGCAGAAATAATATCAATCTTCATCATCATCAATTCCAAAGTCAGAATTTAAAATCAGTATTTTATTTTCAGCATCAATTTTTTCAAAAACAGAATCAACGTATGGGATCAGAAAATTAGTCCCATCTTCTTGACTTATTTCGACAACTGGATTTGCTGGAGTTTCAAAGTAATCAGTAACAGTTCCTATTAAATCCTGTCTTCTATACACTTTGCTCCCAATTAAGTTTTGATTAACAAAGACATCACTAACAACTTTCTCAAAATCATTAGCACTAACAAAAATATTTCTGCCAATAAAAACTGAGATATCTCTATCATCCTCAAATTTTTTGAACTTAAGAAAAACAGATTGTTTAAAATTCAAAATTTCTTCGAGTTCAATATTTTTTTTTTGGTCCCAGAAATCAACAAATAAAAACTTGATTGAATCCAAATTAATATTTAATCCGGGAACCAATCGAACTTTTACAAATCCGTCTTTACCAGCAGAAAGAATTTTTGCTATGAGATAAAAATCATTCAATTAAAGTTCTTGAATGATTAATCTTCAATTTCAAGAATTGCTCTCTTGCCTTCTTTAGCTGAAACAGCGGTTAAAAGTGTTCGCATTGCCTGGGCTGTTTTCCCTTGTTTGCCAATAACTTTACCGATATCATCAGCTTGAACTTTTAAAGATAAAACTATCTTTTTCTCTTCAGTTAGTTTTTCCTCAACAACGACACCATCTGGATTATCAACCAGTTGTTTTGCAATGTACTCAATGAACTCTTTCATAATAGAAGCCTCCTATGATGAACCCGGGTCAATAAGTTGTTATATACAGTCTTAATAAATTTTAATACTTATTAAGTATAGTTCAGAAGCGGAACCCGTAACTTCTGCTGTACCTCCGTTCCATAATTCAAAACAAAAAACAATTAAGCAGGTTGCTCAGTTTTAGCTTCCTGTGTATCAGCTTTTTTCTTTTTCTTTACAGATTTTTTTTGTGCAGATGCCTCCTTAGAATCTTGCCAATTTTTTAATAATGCTTCCGCTTTTTCTGCAGGAAGTTTACGTTTAGCAATATCTCTTTTAAGGTTTATACCTGTTTGATTAAACAAACTTTTTACTGTGTCAGTCGGCTGCGCACCATTATCTAACCAGTAATTTATTCTATCTTCTTTCAAATCTATCGTATGTGGATTTGTAAGTGGATTATAGATGCCAACAGCTTCAAGAAATTTACCATCTCTTGGTGAGCGTGCATCTGCAGCAACAACTTTATAAATGGGTTGTTTCTTTTTTCCCATTCTTCTCAATCTTAACTTAACTGCCAAATTATTATCCTCCGGATATTATCTCTATGATCAATTGAATTTAAAATTACGCATTGAACTTGGTAATCCTTTTTTAGAAAAACTACTCATCATTCTTTGCATTTCACTAAACTGTTTAACTAAGCGGTTAACATCTTGTATAGATGTTCCGCTGCCTCTTGCTATTCTCTTACGGCGATTGCCGTTCAAAACTTTGGGTGTACTTCTTTCTTCTTTCGTCATTGAGTTGATAATTGCTTCAACTTTTACCAATGCATTATCATCAATTGGCGCATTTTTTATCTTAGCACCAAGTCCTGGAATCATGCCCAGCAAGGAAGATAAAGAACCCATTTTCTTAATGACTTTAATTTGCTTAAGAAAATCATCAAAATCAAATTTATTTTTTCTTAGTTTTTCTTCTAATTCTTCAGTTTCAAAGTCTTCAAATGATGCTTGAGCCTTCTCTACAAGGGATATAACATCACCTTTACCCAAAATTCTGGAAGCTAACCTTTCAGGGTAAAATATTTCTAAATTCTCTAATTTTTCACCATTACTGATAAACTTTATCGGTTTACCAACCACAGACCTGATTGAAAGTGCCGCACCGCCTCTTGAATCACCATCCAATTTAGTAAGAACAATGCCATCAAAATTTACAGTTTCGTTAAAAGCCTTTGCAGAATTAACTGCATCTTGCCCAGTCATCGAATCAACAACAAACAAACTTTCATTTGGATTAACAATACTTTTTATATCTGATACTTCAAGCATCATTTGTTCATCAACGTGAAGTCTTCCGGCAGTATCAAATATTACTGTATTGTAATTTTTTTCTTTTGCATAGATTAAAGATTCAGTAGCTACTTTTCTTGCATCTTTTTCTTCAATCGAAAAAACCTCAACTTCAATTTGTTTCCCCAGTAATTTTAATTGCTCTATAGCTGCAGGTCTATAAATATCTGCCGCTACTAATAAAACTCTTCTTTTTTGCTCAGTTAATTTTTTTGCAAGCTTACCGCAAAAAGTTGTTTTACCCGAGCCTTGCAAACCAACAACCAGTATAGTTGTAATGCCCGATGGATTGATCTGCAATTCCTGATGACCGCCGCCAAGTAATTCAGTTAACTCATCATAAATAAATTTAGTAATTAACTGACCTGGAGATATTGAAGCAATTACTTCTTTACCAAGTGCCTTAAGTTTTACATTCTCAATAAAGTCTTTAGCAACTTTATAGTTTACATCGGCATCAAGAAGAATTCTTCTAATTTCTCTTAAAGTGTCGGAAATGTTAGCTTCGGTAAGCTTACCTTGACCGGTAACTTTTTTAAGTGCAGTTTCTAATTTAAGAGATAATTCTTCAAACATAATTTCAACAAATCAACTTTACTAAAACAAACCCTAATTTTCTTTCAAAGCATTTGCACCGGATACAATCTCAAGTATCTCTGTGGTTATTGCGGCTTGTCGTTTACTATTATAAGTAAGACTAAGACTTCTAATTAATTCTTTTGCATTCGTAGTTGCATTATCCATCGCTGTCATACGCGCAGCAAATTCAGAGGCATTAGATTCCAATAAAACTCTCCACATTTGTCCTTTAAGATGTTTTGGAATCAAATAATTGAATATTGCTTTTTGATCCGGTTCATAAATATAATTTGCAGATCCATGCATATCGTTTGCTTTTTCATAACCGGATGTAATTGGTAAAAATTGTTCTACAACTATCTTTTGTTGTATTATTGACTTAAATTCATTAAAGATAATTATTACTTTATCAATACTTCCATCAATATATTTTGGAATTATTTCATCAACTAATTTTTGAGCTGTTGTATAGCTTATCTGAGAAAATATTCCAGGATAAGCAGCGGCAATGTTGTAATCTCTTCTACTAAAATAATCTGAACCTTTTTTACCTAAACAATAAAGCTGATGATCTAATCCTTTTTGCTTGATTTCTTCCTCAACATATCGAGTTGCTTCTTTTATAATATTGGTATTAAAAGCTCCACATAAGCCACGATCAGCAGTAACAACAATAGCCGCAACATTCTTTACTTCTCTATCGGCAAACAAAGGATTGGATTGCTTATCATCTTCATTTACAAGATGTGATAGCAAAACAGATATTTTCTTAGCGTAAGGGCGAGCATTTAAAATAGATTCCGTTGCGCGGCGTAATTTTGCTGCAGCGACCATTTTCATAGCTTTGGTAATCTGTTGCGTGCTTTTAACACCTTTTATTCTAAGTTTTATGTCTCTTAACGTTGCCATTATTATCTAGCTAAAAATTCTATACTATTTAAATGTTGATAAAAATTCTTGTCCTGCCTGTTTCAGCAATTCTTCTGTCTCTTTACTAACATCTTTATCTTTTTTAATCGAATCAAAAATCTTCTTGTATTTAACTTCAATAAATTCAAGAACTTCTTTTTCAAACCGCTTAACATCTTTTACTGGAATTTCATCCATAAAACCTTTTGTACCATAGTAAATACTTACTACTTGTTTTTCAACAGGTACAGGAGCGTATTGTCCTTGTTTTAATAATTCAACTAACCTTGCGCCTTTAGCCAAAGTTCTTTGTGTTGATTTATCAAGATCAGAACCAAATTTTGCAAATGATTCTAATTCTCTGAATTGTGCAAGATCAAGTTTCAAACTTCCTGCAACTTTTTTCATCGCTTTAATCTGAGCATTACCGCCAACACGAGAAACTGAAATACCAACGTTAATAGCTGGTCTTATACCCGCATTAAACAAATTTGACTCAAGATAAATCTGTCCATCTGTAATGGAAATTACGTTCGTAGGAATATAAGCTGAAACGTCTCCCTGTTGTGTTTCTATAATTGGAAGTGCAGTTAAACTTCCACCGCCTTCCGCATCACTAAGTTTTGAAGCTCTCTCAAGAAGTCTTGAATGAAGATAAAAAACATCGCCGGGATAAGCTTCACGTCCAGGAGGTCTTCTTAACAATAAAGATAATTCTCGATATGCTTGCGCTTGTTTTGAAAGATCATCATAAATACAAAGGGCGTGCTTACCATTGTCTCTAAAAAATTCGCCTAAAGTCGCACCGGAATATGGTGCGATAAATTGTAATGGAGCTGGCTCGGAAGCAGCAGCAGAAATAACAGTTGTATATTCCATTGCACCATTTTCTTGAAGCTTGGCAACTACTTGAGCAACTGTAGATTCTTTTTGTCCAACAGCTACATAAACACAATAAACAGGGCTTATACCTAAAGCTTTTGCTTCTTCGGTATGAGTAAATTTTTGGCTGATGATTGCGTCAATTGCGACTGCAGTTTTACCTGTCTGTCTGTCACCGATAATTAATTCTCTTTGTCCTCTTCCAATTGGAATCATTGAATCAACAGCAACAATACCTGTTTGCAATGGCTCTTTTACAGGTTGTCTTTGAACAACACCAAGAGCTTTTCTTTCAATCGGTAAAAACTGAGTTGTACTGATTGGGCCTTTTCCATCGATAGGAAATCCAAGTGGAGTAATAACACGTCCTAACATCGCTTCACCAACTGGCATAGAAGCTACTCGTTTTGTACGTTTAACCGTATCACCTTCTTTAACAAGTGTTGTATCACCAAATAAAACGCATCCAACGCTGTCTTCTTCAAGGTTAAGCACCATTCCAAACACATCATTTGGAAATTCAACTAATTCACTTGCCATGACTTGAGAAAGTCCATAAACGCGGGCTATACCATCACCAACTTGCAAAACAGTTCCAACATCATAAATATCAACTTCACTTTCAAAACCAGAAAGTTGTTTTCTTAATATCGCAGATATTTCATCAGGTCTAACTTCTGCCATTTGTAATTTCCTTTATTAAATTCCTTTGAATTAATTTAATGTAATACCGTCTTGCAATAATTGCTTTTTTAATAAACCAAGCTGATGAATCATCGAAGCATTATAAACCGTATCTCCAACCTTCGCTACAAATCCACCGATAATATTCTGATCAACTTTAAAAGTTAAACGAGCTTTCTTTTTTAGATGAGACTCAAATTTTTGTTGTAGTTGAATTTTCTGTTCGTCATTAAAGATAAAGGCTGTAGTCACATCTATCTTTACAGATCCAATAAATTCATCTTTTAAGTTATCAAACTTTTCTAAAATTTCAGTAAACAGATCTTCTCTACCCTTTGTGATAACAAAATTCAAAAAATCCAGGCTGTCTTTATCAATTAATCTTCCAAATATTTCAGCAAGTATTGATTGCTTGGTTTCTGTTTTTATTACAGGACTTTTAAATGCTCTTAGCAGTTCAGGACTTTTAATCAGACTTCTATATACCAAATCAAAATCACTGGATACTTTATCCAAAATATTTTTCTCGATAGAAGTATCTAGAAAAGATTTAGAATATCTATTTGCAACTTTTGATGAGGCCATAATTAATTTTTAGATATATCGCTTATGTATTTATCTACAAGTTTTTTATTCTTTTCAGCATCAAGATTTTCTTTTAAAATCTTTTCAGCAGCCTGAACTGAAATTTCAGCGATCTGATTTTTTAGTTCATCAAATGCAGCATTCTTCTTACGATCAATTTCAGCTGAAGCGTCTTCAATTAATTTTTTAGCCTGTGCTTTACTATCCTTAATCATTTGTTCTTTAAGATTTTCAGCAAACAGTCTGCTCTGTTCTATTATCTTTTTAGATTCATCTTCAGCTTTAGCAAGGCTATTCTGATTTTGAGCAAGAATTTGTTTTGCTTCATCTTTTGCTTTTTCTGCCTGCTCTAAAGAATCTTTAATAGCATCTTCTCGTTGCTTCAAAGCAGAGAGAATCGGCTTCCAGGCAAACTTTGTAAGAAGAATTAGAAGCAGAATAAACGTAAGAGTTGTCCAAAAAGCTAATCCGCCATTAACGGAAAGCAATCCGGCACTGCCACCTTCAGCCTCAGATACAACTAAAGCAATAAAAGCAAATGTATTATTTGCGATCATAATCTTATTGTTAAGTTTATTTTAAAATAACTGGAGTGTATTTTGCACTCCATTTAACTAATTACTTACCGGCTAAGATAAAGCAGATAACCAATGCAAATAATGAGATACCTTCAATCAACGCAGCAGCGATGATCATTGAGGTTCTGATTGCACCAGCAGCTTCTGGTTGTCTTCCACTTGCGTCCATTGCAGCGGCAGCTAATTTGCCAATTCCTAAAGCACCGCCAAAGATTGTTAATCCAGCACCTAATCCAGCAGCTAAATATGCAAAGTCCATTAACGTTCTCCTTTAATTAGATTTAATGTTATAAATTATCTTAATGATCCTGATGAACTGCCATTCCAATAAACAAGGAAGACAGCATTGTAAAAATATAAGCTTGTAATAAAGCTACTAAAACTTCAAGTCCGTAAATAAATAAAGCCATTGGAATTGCTAATCCTGCCCAACCAACACTCTGCATAACAAATATCAAACTTATCAAAGCATAAATAACTATATGACCTGCAGTCATATTTGCAAAAAGACGAATAGCCA
Source organism: uncultured Ignavibacteriales bacterium (assembly GCA_937858935.1). Classification (GTDB taxonomy): domain Bacteria; phylum Bacteroidota; class Ignavibacteria; order Ignavibacteriales; family Ignavibacteriaceae; genus IGN3. Next base: position 9,034 of record CALLZX010000453.1, read on the forward strand.
ATGCAAATGGTTTTGCAAGCAAACCTAATAGTTCAACTACTATCATGATTGGTAACAAGAAAACAGGAACTCCATGTGGAATTAATCCTTTGAAATATCCGAAAGCACCATTGTTTCTCATTCCACCATACTGAATGACAAGAAATGTAAAAATAGCCATAGTAGCTGTAACAGCAATATTACTTGTAAAAGTTGCAGAGAAAGGAATTAATCCTAAAAAATTTCCAAAAAGGATAAAGAAAAAGGCTGTGAGGAGATAAGGTAAAAATTTCTCAAACCCCTTTCCAATTGTAGGTTTTGCAATTTCATCTCGAACAAAAATTATAAACAACTCCCAGAAGTTTGTAAAACCTTTAGGAACCATCGATGATTTGTAAGCTTTAGCAACTCTTGTCATTACAATAAAGAGCAAAATTGAACCAAGCCACATAAAAAGTACGTGTCTGGTAATTGAAAGATCTACCCCAAATAACTCAAACTGTGGGAGATAAACCTTAAAAAATGGCGAAAAATCAAGATAATCTCCATCCATTACGTGATGAAGAATCCAATCACTGCTTGAAGCAGGTTTGGTAGTTATGAGGCTATCAACAATAACTTGTGTTGAAGTAGAATCAATCATTGCTTAGTCTTGATTATAAAGTTCTTTTTCTGATTTAGTATAAAAATTTCTACTATGAGATAGTAGAAATAGAAAATAAAGGTTGTAAAGATAAAAGAATTGAGCCTAACAAACAAGAATTCTAAGGCTATTACAATGAGGATAAGCATCAAAAATAAGCGCATAACTAATCCTCCGAATACAATAATCAAGAAGATTTTATCGCTTTTTTCAAACCCAAAGTGGATTGCCAAAACGCCTAATGCGAAATTGAATGTTGAAAAAATAAAGCCAAAAAAAAGGCTATAAAATTGAATCGGATCGAGAGTACTGGAATAAAAGGTAATTAATAACCATAGGCAAAAAAGGAATGGGATTACACTAAAAAAGTAAATATTCCTATTTCTTTTCATTTTTTAATTTACTTCTCTTCTCTAAATAGGTAACTGTTCTTATCAGATTATAAAGTGCAATTCCAATTCCAAACAGACCAGCTATTAACGTGAAGATATAATTCTGAGAGAACTTTTTATCAAGCCAACTCCCTATCAAAACAAAAGCAACAATAGTTACTGCGAGCTGTAAACCCAATCCTAGATAAGGGCCAACATCTCTCAATGATTTGGCAATCCCGGAATCATCTTCCGGTTTTAAAGCCATCTTATTCTCCTTTGCCTACAGGCTTAAAAGAAGATTGACTTCCCATTGAACTTCTTCCTTCAAACATAGCACCGGCTTCAACTACAAGGATTTTTGTAAGTAAATCACCTTTTAATACTGCCTTGGATTCAAGAACAAGTTTTTCTTTTGCACTTACAGTACCTTCAACTTTACCGCCTATTGATATAGTTTCACCGGTAAGTTGTCCCTGAATGCTGCCATGTTCGCCAACAGTTAGATTACCTTGAGCAGTAATGTCTCCTTTAACAGTTCCATCAACACGCACATTACCATTACTGGAAACTTTTCCCTCTATAACAACGCCGCTACTAATAATTGTTACTTCTTCCATAGAACTCCCGTTAGATTTAGTTTTCAAAATAAAACTCCTAAAATTTAATTATAACTTTGGATGGATCAATCGGTTTTCCATCTTTCCAAATTTCAAAATGTAAATGCGGACCGGTGGATTCGGTTCCTGAATTTCCGCTTAATGCAATCATCTCACCTTGCCGCACAAAATCTCCATCCCTCTTGAGCAATGATGAACAATGAAGATATTTAGTTAAATAATTTTCCGCGTGATTTATTATGATTGTGTAACCAAAGTTTGTTGTGTAATCAGCAAAAACCACATAGCCGCTTGCCGATGCAAATATTGGATTATTTTCCTTCATTACATAATCAATTCCATTATGTCCGCGCTCAGGGTTATATGATCTGCTAATAAATCCTTCCGCAGGTTTTATAAATGTGAGATCTTCATTCTGGTTATAAAATATTTTATCTAGAAATGTAAGAAACACACTCAGAATATTCCCGTCTAATGGCAAGTTTTTATTTAGAGTATCTTTTAATTCCCCAGGGTTATTCATCAATGTTGAATCTCCCAAAAAGATAGCAAATTTTAAACGTTCATTAACAGATTTTAATGATTCTATTTCTTTAGCAAGAAAGATTACTTTATTATTAAGTATTTCTACTTTCTTCTTATCAGAATCTGTTAACCTTAACGAGTATGGAAAAAGAACTTCACTAAGTGGAGTAAAACTTATAATATAAAACCCCAGCAGAAAGACTATAAGACTGTAAATACCAACATATGTCACCAATTTAAATGATGATATCTTTATAGACCTCGGTTCACTTGATGTTTCTTCAGGAACAATAATAATAGAAAATTTTTTTATTTTTTTAAGTTTCAACATTTACTTTGCATTTAATGGTTAAATCTAATTCAGCTTTTTCATTAATTCCACAAACTTAATTCTACCCTCTCTAATAAGCGCAGGTTCATCTTTACTTAAATCAATTAGAGTCGAGGCTTCAAAGTAAGACTTTTTATTTGAATAGAAAATAGCATCCACTTCATTAGAGAATTCTTGTATAATCATAGAAGAATCATTCATGGGTTCGTTTCCTGTTCGGTTTACACTTGTAGAAACTAATGGCATTTTTAGTTCACTTATTAATTTGTAACAAAATCTGTGGTTCGGAATTCTAAATGCCCCTGTTTCAGCTTGCAATAATTCCTGATACTTTTTATTAAGTTTTAGAATTACTGAAACCGGATTTGGCCATATCGATAAAAGGAAGTCTAAATATCTTTCCGAATCTATATCAGCATAATTCTTTAATATTTCGAGATCAGAAATAAGAAAAATATATCGTCTCCAATTAATTTTTCCTTTAACCTCACTGATTTTTTTTATCGCCATTTCATTAAACGGATTCCCTCCAAATCCATAAATGGTATCAGTTGGATAAATAAAAATTGAACCTTTTAGAAAAAGTTCACTGGCAATACTAATGCTTTCTTCAAATCTTTCATCAATATTGATTAACAAAGATTTTTTTTTCTCAATCACTTAGCATTTCCTCTGCTTTTAAAATAATTTGTTCAGGCAAAAGGTTCATTGCGCAATCAAATGTTTTAATAGGACACATATTGTGACCATGAATTCCGCATGGTTTACATCTTAAGTCGTTAAATCCAATTGATGAGCTTTTGTCGTTATAAGGGTAAAAACCGAATTCTGGGATGGTTGAGCAGTAAATTGTCAAAACTTTTACATTAGCACACATACCCATATGAGTTGGAGCGCTGTCATTTGATAGCAGTAACATTGAATGTTTTAAAAGTTCAATACTTTCCACAATTGAAAATTTTCCAGTTGAATCAATAACTTTTCCAGAGAATTTAGAAGCTATATGTTCAGAAGTTACTCTATCATTTTCACCACCGATTAAAACAACTGTAATTTTTCGATCAGCAAAATGTTTACAAATTACTTCAAAATATTCTGAAGGATATTTCTTCGTATTCCAGACACTTCCTGGTGCAATTGCAATAAATCCGTCAATCAATTCATTTTGTTTGATAAAAGCGTTTACTTTTTCAATTGAACGCTCGCTCGAATTTATCTCAGGAATAATTTTCCAGTTTTCATCGTTATACACGAATCCAACTAAATCAAAATTTCGCTGTACTTCATGTTTGGTCGAATCGTAAGATACAAGATTTTTGTAAACGTGAAATAAGGTTGAGTTATCAAAACCAAAGGTCTCCCTCACTTCAAGTAAGAGAACGATTAATGAGGTTCGTAATGATCGATGTGCAGAGTAAATTCTAGTATAATTGTTTTGTTTTAATTGCTTTACAAATTTATAAGTACGAAGTAATGATTTGTGTTTGTCTTTTTTATCAATCACAATTGTATTATAAACAGATGGTGATGCTTCAAATATTTCCTTGGTTGCGGGAATGCATAATACATCAAGAGAACTGTTAGGAAAAAATTCCTTAAGTTTTTTTAATGCAGGCAACGTAAGAATTGCATCACCGGGAAACGCAGTCTGAATAAATAAAATATTCTCAGTATTCAATTCAATGCTTCCATCTTTTGTGCATCCAGAACCATTGTTCAGGATGTTCACGAATTGTTTTTTCAAGATAGTTCAACATTCTTTCTGATAACACTTTAACTTTTTCCTCTTGTTCAACTGGTAAGCCTTCTCTGCTTATTTCAATGATTTCTGCTTTATAAGAATAATCAGGTTGTCTTATAGATATTCCATATATTATTGGTGAATTCATTTTAAGTGATAAAATCGCCGGCCCAGTATAAACAGATGTCTTACGCCCAAAAAATTCCAACTTAATACTATCTTCCGGACCTCTTTGATCAGCAACCAACGCCACTATCCCTTTGTTAAGTAGCTCGGAATAAATATTTCTAATTGATGCACCTAAAGGAACAACAATATTTGTCCATTGGGTTCTGGCTCTATTCATCCAATCATTAACATATGGATTGCGTTGTGATTTGACTATTACAGATAATTTTTTATTTAGTTGCAGACCTGCAGAAATTGCGATATACTCCCAATTACCAAAATGTGCTGATAATAATATTAATCCATTATTCTCTTGCACTTTCTTTTCAACTAATTCCAAATTATTAAACTGAACTTCTTTTTTTAATTGACTGATTGTAGTCCATGGTAAACATAAAATTTCAACAAGAGTAATTGCAAAATTTTTATAACTACCATAAGCAATATTCTTAATCTCTTTAGAGGTTAAATCTGGGAAAGCATGTTTAAGATTGTCAAATACAACATCTTTGCGAATTGGAATAATATGAAAGAAAAAGAAGGCAATACAAGAAGAAAATTTTCTGGATGATCTTAACCCGAGAATTCGACAAAGAAAGCTTAATAATAAAAAGAGTATGTATTCAATAATATTTTTCACATTACACATTAAGTTTGTGTGTAAAAATAGTGAAATGATAGGATTTATTAATCAATTGAATTTCAACAAAAAAGCCCCTTATCAAGAGGCTTTAAAAACTTAGTTTTACTATCTGACGACAATGCGTCTTTGCCAGTTATCATCTCTTAATTCACCCCGTTTGGTAGAATGAAGTATAGTGTAGTCTGAAAATCCGGTAAGATCAGCAAAAACAAAATAAACACCGCCTTCAATTTCTGTGTATTGCCATATTTCATATGGTCTTGTTTCTAATTGATTCGGATATCTTTCTATTTCTGTAGGTTCGCCATATAATAGAAATACTCTGCCTCTGTCAGTTTTCCATCCCTGTTTACCCATAGAAGTATATCTCTCATTACATATTTGCACTCTCTGCATATAATTTCTGTAAAACTCATTCTTGTTCAGGTTTGCGTTTTCATCTTTAGCTTTCCAGAAATCAAACATATATTCTCTTTTGCCTTCAAGATTTGAAAGTTTCTCATATTTATCAATCTCAGTTTTTGTGGCAAGATATTCCGATTTATCAAAAAGATCATCTAATTCTTCCTCGGACATTGAACCAAAACTGGAACTTAAAACAGCAGTAGTTGATACTTCAAATGTATCTGTAACTTGCACATCGGGATTGTATACAAAAAATTTCTTAGCTGAAGATACTCCTGTATTTCCTACACTATCAATTAATGCAATAACAAGTGTATAAGAATCAGTAGGATAATTTGATAATATGTGCGACCCAACTTCAACACGTGTATTGGAAGTTCTGGAAAGATACTTGAATTTTTCTTTAACAAGTTTTCCTTTACTATTATAAATCATCTGACTCATTTTCACTTGCTCACTTTTTATCGAATCTGATTGAAGATTATAAACTTCCAAATAAAAAAACAATGCAGGCTGAGATATCCCAAAAACTACGTTTGGTATCGGTATAACCTCATATGTGTTTTTATAAAAGATAGAACTGGTATTTTCACTTCCCTGTATCATCTTAGAAGCCAGTTGAATATCGCTGATACTCATAGAATGATGCATGTATGGAACTACTTTTATGTTTTCTTTTATCAGTCTGAATTTATCTGGATTGTGCATATCAGAGCCTGTAATTTCGCAAGTAAAACTACCTTTGGGTACTATAAATCCTAATGTTCCAACCAAAATCTGGCTATTTATAATAGAAGTGTCTAAAATATCATGTTTCAATTTCCACTGATTAAAAACTATTGTATCCCCTTTAATATCGTCCTTAATAAATATTTTCAGCAATCCTTCTATTTTAGCATTTGAGTTTTCTGCATTTACTTTTAGTGATGCTTCATTGAAAGAGTAATAAAACTCTACATAATTTGATGCTGTGTCGTATCCAAATTGCGCATAATCAAATTCAAACTCAAAATCTGATTGGGCAAAAGCTGGATAAATAAAAACGAAAAGGATAAAAACTATTTTTTTCATTGTAATTCTTCTTTATCATTAAATAAAAAAAGCGTCTATTGAATACAATAGACGCTTAAATCAGAACCTGGCATTCACTATTGGAAAGCTAATTTAACAGTAAAAATATGGTTGGATGTTGGAAAATCTTGAACATCCCTGTATGCATAATCAAAAGTTATTCCTATACCTGAACCAACATCATAATTTACACCTGCACCGGCAGCAAAACCATAGATTGACTCATCCATATTTTCAGTATACAATTGATACCCACCTCTTATGAAGAAAGTATTAATGTAACTGTATTCCAAACCAAAGTTAATTGCATCATCTAAAGAATTATTCGCAACAAATGTACTTGCAAGCATAATTCTATTTTGTTCATCAAAATTTTCCTGATATGCAAGACTTAGTTGAAAATAACTTGGTATTTGAAAAGGTTCAGCTACAACCTCATAGGTTCCATTAGGCGCACCAATAACTGCACCCGGAACACCAGTCTGAACTCTTAAGTCCTGACCGGAATAAGTCATATTCGATCCGATATTATTAATGGTTGCACCAATTGAGAGGTTGTCATTAAATTTATATTGAACACCTGCATCAATAGCAAAACCGCTTGCAATTGTATTACCAATAGTTTCATTTATAAACTTAACATTTGTTCCTATTGAAACACGATCAGTTAAAGTTTTAGAATAGGTTAATCCAATAGTTATAAATGAGGGTGAATATGTACTACCTGTACCATCAGGTAATTCATTTGTGGTAATTGGAATATCACCAACATCCAAGGATTTCAAACTCAATGCTACAGAACCAAACTCACCAAGGCTGGTTCCAGCAGCAAAATATGAAATATTAATGTCGGCTACATAATTCATGTAACTAAACATAGCTTCGGATCTCTTTGATACATCCATACCAGCAGGGTTATAGTATATTGATTCCAAGCCATCTACATTCGCTACAAATGCTCCTGAAGTAGCAATGCTTCGAGCACCAACCGGAATCAATAATTGATCCGCACCTGTTGTTCCTCTACGAGATTTATCTCCCGGATAAAGAGATATTGTAAAGAAAACCGTAAAAATTATTAGTACTATTTTTTTCATTTCGAAACTCCACATATGTTATAAATTTATAAACATGGGCAGGAAAACTAATCCTGCCCACATACAATCATTAATATCTGGGCAATTGTTTCTGTGGCATAATTATCGAAAACTTCAAAACTTTATCTCCGTATTTCGGTGAAGATACAATAGCTAGATATAACCCAGATGCAACTCTTAAACCAGAATCATTAAGTAAATCCCAGTCTAAGAAAGGTGAAGTTGAATTTGGATCTTTAACAAGTGTTCTTAACAATTGACCTGACAATGAATATATTTTAACTGTTATTTCTTCGTTTGGAAGATTTGTAAATGTTACAAAAGGATCATCGGCAGCTAATCCAGAATAAGCAGTGTATGGATTATAACCGTATAAAGGATTTGGATAAACATTTACTTTTTCAAACAATGATTTTTCATCTGCTTCAGTTAGAGCTCCAGATTTACTAGTGGTAAATTCAAATACATCCTGTGAAGAATATGGATATACCGATACTGGGAATATAAATTTATCACCAGCAGCATACGTGGAATTTTGATCTTTTCTCTGAACACTAACTGCATACAATGTATTAAAGTATGGAGATAGTGCAATTTTTTTCTGTACCGGAGTCGCACTTGCATCATTAGGAATTGTATAACCTTTTAGGTCTGCCCATACAGTTGTTGCTGCTGGAAAATTACCTTTATATTCCTGCTGATTACCATTTGGATCGTAAGGTGCATTAAAAATAAATATGAATTCTGCTGTAGAATCAATGCTGGTACCCGGGTCCCAAATACCGTCTGGTTTTCCACCATAATTATTAGTTCCATCAGAAGTAGCTCTTTCAAGGAATCCAACAGCTAATTGTCTGCTTTCACCATAAGCTTCATCCTGTACCCATGCAGTAAATGGAACATCAACAAATCCCTCACCCAATTTACCAATCTGAGGTAACATAGCTGGAGTTACATTGGTGGCAGTTACTCCTTCAGCATAGACATAAGAGTTTCTTCTTAATGGTAGGGCAGCACCCACAAATCCATTTAAATACCTATAGGCTTTTCCTTGTTCACCAAATCTTAATTCCACATTCCTTAAATCCAATGCAGTAGCAATATTAGATTGATTGTTAACCAAACTTCCGGGCATTCTAGTTAATCTTGTTCCATCATCAATATTCTGAGTTAGGAAGAAGAAGTTAGTTCTGGTTGTATCCGGATTATACCATTCTGTTGAAGTAGAAAATTGTATATCATCAAGAAGCGGATTTTGATTTTCAAGTTTTACAATAAATCCGTCTGTTGCCTGATAACTAATCTGAGTATTATTATACAAATAACTCTTAGCAGAATCTAATAATAAAGTGCCATCAGTTTTATTCTCAAGCTTCCAGAACGAAGAAAATTTTTGAGTAGAACTATCCGGGAAGAATGTAACTTTGTAAGTATCGCCCGTTAAAGCCTCTTTATCAACTACATCTATCTGCATTCTACCATTACTAGGTCCAGGATTTCCTGTAATTTCTTTTACTTCAATTGGCGGCTGATAAATATCTTCTCCCATCAAGATAGTTTTAATCTGACTTAATGATTTAGGATTTTCAACTGCCTGAACAAAAGTCTGATCAGTCAGGTAGTAATCGCCATAAGTACCGAAAGCTCCACCATCCTTATTAAATAACGCCAACGAATCATAGTTAACACCGTATGAAGTAACAAGCAAATAGTAAGGTTTACCTTTTACTAATTTACCATTTGTAAATGGATCCTGAGTAAGTCTAAATCTTATTTTACCTGTTGCAGGATCTTTATAGATATTTGAATCTAATACATTTTCAGGAGGTGCTGCAGCATAAAGTAAATCAATACCGCCATTGTTGGCATTTTTTGCATAAAGATTATTAATAAAATTATCAACCTGATATCTTCCTATCAATTTAACATTTGGCTGATTATTAATAGTCTCAGATGAATTAAATGTCTGGAATGCATAAACATTATATCCACCTAGTTTAACATCCCAGGTTGATGATTTACTTGCATATGCAAACTGTTCTTCTGTAGGCCAGAGTAAATCTATAAATTCTTCATTACTCTCAGTAGTAACAACAGGCGCAGGAGGCGGTGATGGAGCAAGGAAGTTTAGATTAAATATAGTTTGAGCTCCGTCATCTATTGCTCTAGCAACCGATATTGAATTGATTGGATCAGATCCCTGACCAACTACGTAAGCAACAACAATTTCTTTTTCTACATTCTTGATTAATGTAAATGGGCCTGTATTAGTCATTTGTCTCGTATCTGAAGGAGTAGAATTAATCCAGCCGGATCCAGCACCATTATTAGCTACAGGATCACCTGAATACCAGAATCTTGGATCAACTGTATTACAATCTGTGCCTGGCTTAACCGTACCAAATGAAAATGTACAAGGATCAATATCATCACCCTGTCTTGTTTTACCTAACATATAGTTTCTGGCGGCTTCACGATTATCGGGATCATTTAATATTGGATCACCATTGATGTACGAGACAAAAGATGCAATAGGTAAATTCTTTGCACCAGGAAAAGTTTTAACACCAATAGTCTGACCGCGATAACTATATGCTGTATCGTTAGGGGTGTCTATACCATCATCATAAATACCATTTCCATTATTATCATCATATGTATCACCGGCAATATAATCTATTGGACCAGAGAAAAAGTCAATCATATAAGCAGGCGGCTGTGAGCCATACACTGGGTCTGGACCCTGATTATAAGTATATCCAGAATTTCTTCCAACATCACTTCCTACAAGATCATCATTAGCATCTCCAAGATCAACATCTGCCCAAACACCAAAAAGTACGCTGTCTAATTGCGCTGGTTCATTAGGGTCACCTAAACCAACGTATTTAAATCTATAACGTACAAAAATCAAATTGCCGATTGCACCACCGGAAGCATAAGCAAATACAGACTGTCTTACTTCAATTCCAAGTGGCGGAACATTATTGTATCTTCTTTGTGGTGACGCAACTCCGTCCCAATAAACAGTCCATACGGTTTCGTCACCTAGAATGTCTGGTTTATCTTCATTAAGATCCCATTGACCATTTCCGTTTGCATCAACAGGATTATAACCATCAACACCATCACCATTATAATAATCAGCACCAAGATCAACGGCATCTTTCCAATCCTGCCAGGCTGTACCAAAAGCAGGATCGCTTGTTTTTACAACATACAATTGTGCTCTGGAATCACCAGTAGTACCAGCTAGCCCAGGAACATAATCCTCAACTAACGAAGCTGAGGCAACCGCATTTGCAAATAAAGTTCCGTTAGAATAACCACTTAGAAAAAAA
>CALLZX010000454.1 GCA_937858935.1 uncultured Ignavibacteriales bacterium
GCTGCTTATTCTTAAACATATAACTTGATTGTTCAACTGATATTAAACCATTTTCATAGGAATATTTACCTTCGATTATTCCAAATTCGTTCTTAAAACTAATATCCTGAATTTCTTTTGACACAGCCCAATTTTGTGGATAATTAATTCTAATATTTTTTGAAAAATTTTGATCATAATAAACAACTATGGGATTTACTCTATCCTTAGGATCTAATCGTTTCTTATATTTTGATGAAGGAGATAACAGTCCTCCTGTTTGGAATAGAATTTCTTCTGGTGTAATAGTAACAAGATTGTTTATTGTGTACTCAATCTTTATAATCAGCGGCTCTTTGTAATTATCTTTATTAACTATTTCATAATTTAAAACATCAATATTTCCTTCTGTATATGTTAAAATTTCTCTTATGTCCTTTTCAATTTCCTTCTCTGATCTATTTTCAAAATATTCTCTCAATTCATATCCAAAAGAACCATTAGCCGATTTTACCTCTTTGACGTTTAGTGTGCCATCCTGCCCAATTGTAATATTATAATTTTCTTCAAGATTGTTATTAGTCATCTTCCCAACCGGAATCTCCCAAAATTTTCCGTGCACATTTTGATTATTTGATACTATCAGAGCCTGTTGTTCCTGAATATATTCCGGCAAGTAATCGATCGGCAGATACTTGTAGTACGGAATTACAACATAATATGTGCTGTCTATTTTTGTTCGAATCGCAGGCATTTGAAATTGATCATAGGATATAAAATCACTATCAATAAATCCTTCATGAGCAGAGTGTACTAAAAGATAATCTGCTTCCAATTCTGCTTCGCTTAACATCGCTTCTGTAAGCCCGCAAATTTCATATACACTGCCTTTTTTTTCTTTAAGTACAGCACCAAAGCTTCTATCTTTATTATCATCGGCAATTGAAATATTATTTTGTACAAAACTAACAATCGTATCCAATTTTTCAAGTGGCGTTTCAATTCCTTCAATCAGTTCTTCAGTTTTACCGCCCGCTTTGTTTGATAAAAAACTCTCTTTGTTCATCGAGTAATCTTTGTAATCATCTGCAACATCAATCCAGCTTTTATAAAACTCAATTGGAGTTAGAATATCAATTAAGGTAAAATTAATTCTTAAATATTTTGCAACCTCGTTAAAAAATGGTGAGAATGGTTCTAAAGTGATCGCCGGTATATTTTGTGCATTGTAGCTAATTATTTTCTTCTTCTCTTCTGTATTTCTGGTAACAACATAGTCAACATCTAATCCATTGGAAATTTTTTTTGTTTTAATTTTCCACCAATCGGGATAAGCAAATTCCACATAAAGATTTTCGCAAGGCAAGCTATACTGTAACTCAATATTGTAATCTAATGGTCCGCTATTAAATGACAGATCCAATCCATATTCTACAATTGTTCCTTTTTTAACCCCAGGAATTGCAAACTTATATGTAATGTTACCATCATAATTTTTTTCTTGTATTAAACTTTTTTTATCGTAATGATTAATCGTCTTATTAGGTAAAATCGCAACTAGATAGTAGCTGTTAATTGCTGTTCTTGGTGGGAGATTTATAGTAAAAGTTGTCAAATCCTGATTATCTGGATTAATGATTAGATATTTTTTTGAAAAGATACGATGATATTTCCAATCCCCTTGAGTAAACATTGGAACACCTCTAGTTGCAGAATGTTCATAAATATCTTTAATGTTTAGATAGACTCCATCATATTTAGAATACTTATCAAGCAAACTATCCACTTCTACAGATGAAGACAATAAAGAATCTGTTGGGGCAGTTTGAATTGAAGTTAATCGTTTTGAAACTGTACAACTTGTTGCTAGTAAGAGAGTAATTGTTAAAATGTGCAATGATAAAATTCTGCTTTTCATTATTTAGCCTTTAGGATAAACATATTAGGTTTATTTATTAGATAGCTCTGGTAAAACTCTATAAACTCTGTCTTTTGTTTATTGTTTAATTCTTTTTCTGTTGTCTTTAATGAATATGAAAATTCCATTTTGTTTTCCTCAGTTAAACTTGCCGATGCGCTGAATTCTGAAAAATGGTTTGTATCTGCCAGATAAAGAGAATCTGATTCAACTAAACAATGCTCTGATTCCAGAATGATTTTTAGATCGATTGTAGTTCTACTTGTGAAATACAAACCAAGTGAATCTTTAGCTCTATCTAATACATCTCTATCGAGAAAAAGAAATGGTACTTTGGGAATATATTTTTTTGTTGCTGATGAAATAACAAATTCTGATAAATCTGCTTCTGCAGTAAAAATTATTGAATTATCTGTCTCCTTAACCTTTGTAAAGTAATCAAGAGAAATTTTAAATAAGTTTGAAAGAACTATTCCAGACATAAAATTTTCCAGCTTCGTCCCTGATAATTCATCGACTGCATATTTTGCTGATGAAAAATAATCGTTGTGTAACGTTACAATGGCTTTTCCTTTTTTCAGAGAATCTAATGAAGCAGAAATAATTATTTCAAATGATGGCTCCTGGTCTGGTGCTTTAATTGTCACAAATCGCGGAGATAATGAATCTAAAATTAGTACGTCTTTGCCAATATCTGATTCAGGAAGGTTTCCAAATTCACAATGTCTCGCAGTTGGATCGAAGAAAATAGTTTCCTCACCAAAAGTATAAGCACAAATTACATGATCAAACTTATTAACATATATATGGTTATTTCTTATCGCGGATTTGCTTGTAACCAAGGCCATTTTAACATCTAGACCATGTTCACGTGCAATTGCCGAAACTAGAGAGGCTCGTTCTTTGCAATCTCCATAACCACGACTCAGTACAACTGAAGGATTACGAGGAACAATAGAGTTTTGTCCTTGCTCATCAGCTATGTATCTAAAATTCAATCGAACATAATCATATACGGTTTTTAATATTTCAATAGGTGTTTTACAATTTTTGATTTCAGTCGAAAGTATGTTTCTGTCTTTTTCTTCTAATTCAGGTTGGAGTGATGTTAAATTCGAATACCAGTTAACAAACTCAGATGGCGAAGCTTTATTTATACTAACCCCGCTTTTTTGAAGATCGATAAAAAGGCAAAGTGAATATTTGTTGAAAGGGAAATAATTAAGTTCGTCTGATGATTTAATGTTTTTTATTTGAAAGACTGTTTCATCATCATCCGGGTGATTTACTTCAAATGAATAATCTTTAAATGTGCCATAAACACTGAACTCTGTTTTAACATCATCCGGATGATTAACAGTAACAGTAACAGACTCATACTCTACATCGTTTTCAAAGGAGATAAACGACAAGTAAGCTATATCTGTATATTCTTGACTATACTCATATGTAAATGATTCATCCTTCTTTACACTAGCCGGAACACCAAAATAATATACCTTTCCGCCAGAAATAAATATATCATCAGTATCTGGAATAACGAATGGTATGTCTCGCTTACCAAAATTACCGGATTTTGATTTTACACTAATATTATCTGTTTTATTAAAAAAACTTTCATCAATAAAAAATGTTTTTATTTTTGATGATTTTTCAGAAAGTTTGGTTACAATTGTTTTATCGGAATAATCAAATTTGTATTGGTTCTCATCCGTTTGGTCTATATCAATTTCAATATTTACGTTCAATGAATAGTCAGAGTTTTGGGCAAAATTTAGAATTGGCAGAATAACAAGTAACAGAGTAAATAAAACCGATTTAAAAATCATACTTAAAGTTTTACATTTTGCAATTAAAAATAAATCCGCGTTTATCCCAAAACAAATAATTGTTTCTTAGGATCGTAAAATATTGCTTGTTTGTCGGCAAGCAATTGCAAAAATTCTTAGGCAACTTTTTTATGTTATTGACCATAAAACTTAAATTTTTATATTCATATTTTTTTTTAATATCATTGAACTAATTTTAGAAAACATTGTTTAAGCATTAAAGGAAATTGATATGAAACTAATTTATTCAATCGTGATCTTATTATTAATTCTTAGTACAACTATATTGCATTCACAAAACAGAGATGGGAATGAAATGAAATCTTCAATAAGTGGGATTATCCTGAAGGATATAGATGGTAAATCCGTGAACCTTTCGGATTACAAAGGCAAAGTTTTATTGATTGTAAATGTTGCAAGTTACTGCGGTTACACAAAACAATATGCTGGTTTAGAGCAAATTTATAAAGAGTATAAGGATAAAGGATTTGAAATTTTAGCTTTTCCCTGTAATCAATTCGGTGAGCAAGAACCCGGCACAAATGAAGAAATTAAAAACTTCTGTTCCTCAAAGTTTGATGTGAGTTTTAAATTATTTGATAAGATTGATGTAAACGGGAAAGATAAATCGCCGCTTTATTCAATCCTCACAGATAATGAAGTAACCGGTAAAGCAGATATCAAATGGAATTTTGAAAAATTTTTAATTGATAAAGATGGAAATGTCGTTGCAAGATATTCCAGTAAAGTAGAACCAACCAGTAAAGAATTAATTTCAGCGATTGAAAAAGAGTTGGTTGAATAAAACATCATGTCACACTGAGCGCAGTTTAAGTGTGACCTTATTCTTTTTAATGAGTCGTCATACTTCGACCTCGCTCAGCATAAAGTTAAACTTTTTTATGCTGCCCCGACAAATTAAAGCTAAGTGTTCAGATGCGCGGATGCTTTTTTTTAATTTAGTTTGAGGGCAGCAATTTATTTTAAACCCATCTGTTCTTTTACCCAAAGCTTAGCATTTATAATCTGTTTATGCTCAATATTTATTGTAGCAGCAATCCTTTTTATAAGATGATCTTCATACTGATTAAGCTTTTCATCTTTATAAATTAATTTCCACAAACTTTCGATCAATTCAATTTTTTCTTCGAAAGTAAAAGTAGTGTTTATTACTCCCGTAAACTCATAAAGGCTTACACTTTCCTTAACTCTTTGTTCAGCAAGAAGTATAAGATCATTCACATAATCATCATCCAGATTAAAAGTAGATTTCATTTCTGAAATAATAAACTTTCTTTCTTCATCTGTAAACTCACCATCAGCTTTGGCAATTTCAATAAAAAGTGCACATGCAGCAATTTCTATTTTTTGATTTTTACTTTCTGAGGATGAATTGACCGGACTTAGATTTATTGGGGTCTGATTATCAGTAAATATTTTTCTCAAATACTCAAACATAAAATTACATCCTGTCTAATTCACTTAAAAGATTTGGAACATCCAAGGGTTTTGTTACCATTATCAGGTTCCCATCTTCATCTTTTGGCCATTGTTCAACTAATTTATCACAATACAATTCCAGACCGTTTCCATCAGGGTCTTTTATATATATCGATTCGGAAACACCATGATCAGATGCCCCTTCAAGCGGATAATTAGCTTCCCAAATTCGCTTAAATGCTCTTGCAAGATCTTCTCTTGATGGATAAAGAATTGCAAAGTGATAAAGTCCTGTATGTCCTTCAGGAGCTGGAGTAGCATTTTCACCGGCCCAGGTATTTAAACCTATATGATGATGATAATTTCCTGATGAAAGAAAAACTGCATTCTTTCCAAACCTTGCTGTTACCTGAAAACCAAGCATGTCTCTGTAAAACCCTAATGCTTTATCAAGATTAGCAACAGTTAAATGAACGTGTCCAATTCTTGTGCGGGGATTTAATTCGTAATCCATTAAACTCCAAATTTTTATGAGTGATTAACTTTTACTGGTTTAACTTTCCAGATTTTGTCAGCATATTCTTTTACAGATCTGTCGCTGGAGAATTTTGCAACCCTTGCTACATTATAAATCGATTTTTTTGTCCAGGCTTCTTTTTTCTGGTACAACTCAGCAA
This sequence comes from uncultured Ignavibacteriales bacterium, assembly GCA_937858935.1. Taxonomy (GTDB): domain Bacteria; phylum Bacteroidota; class Ignavibacteria; order Ignavibacteriales; family Ignavibacteriaceae; genus IGN3. The sequence goes on from CALLZX010000454.1 coordinate 5,844, forward strand.
CTTTATCCTGAGAATCTATATAAGATTGATAATCAGCGAACAACAAATAATAATCTACATTCATTAATCCGCGAATCATATCATCAAAAATTCCAAACTCTTTTGGATTGAAAAAATTTGTTGCAATCATATCAACAACCTGCTTAAGCTCAGCATTTTTTTCATAATATTCTCTAGGATTATAACCGTTAGATTTAAGCTTCACTACTTCATCAGCAAGCAAACCAAAAATAAAAATGTTATCAGCTCCAACTTCTTCCCTAATTTCAACGTTAGCTCCATCCATTGTTCCGATGGTGAGTGCTCCGTTAAGTGCAAATTTCATGTTACCTGTTCCTGACGCTTCTAATCCTGCGGTAGAAACTTGTTCGGATAGATCAGCAGCAGGGATAATTTTTTCTGCAAGAGTAACAGAATAATTTTTCAAGAAAACAACTTTTAATTTATCGCCAACATCTGGATCATTATTAACAACATCTGCAACGGAATTAATTAATTTAATTACCATTTTAGCTGCGTGATATGCAGGTGCAGCTTTACCGCCAAATATTATTGTACGAGGAACCATTTTAATTTTAGGATTTCTTTTAATCCTATTATAAAGGGTTATAACATGAAATACATTTAGTAACTGTCGCTTGTATTCATGGAATCTTTTTATCTGAACATCAAACATTGAATCAGGGTTAATCTTTATATGATGTTCATTTTCAATGTAATCAATAAGAACCTGTTTGTTATTTAATTTTACTCTTTGCCAGTATTCAATAAAGTCTTTATCATTTACATATTTTTCAATCTTTATTATCTGAGCAAGATCTTTAATCCATTCCGGTCCAATTTTTTCAATCAGCAATTGTGCTAACAGCGGATTTGCAGTAACAAGCCATCTTCTCGGTGTAATTCCATTTGTAACATTAATAAACTTTTTAGGATAGATCTTATTAAAGTCAGGAAAAATTCTTTTCTTTAATATTTCTGTATGAAGTGCTGCCACACCATTAACAGCAAAGCTGCCCACAATAGCTAAATTAGCCATTCTAACGCGTTTATCTTTACCAACAGAAATGATTGAAAGTTTTTCTAAGATGTTTTGATCTTTGGAGTAACTCTCTCTTACCTCATCTAAAAATCTTCTGTTAATTTCATAAACTATTTGTAAATGCCTTGGAAGCAATTCACCAAAAATTTGTTCAGACCATTCTTCTAATGCTTCAGGAACAACCGTGTGATTTGTATAAGCAAATGTTTTTGAGGTTATATCCCATGCTTTTTCCCAGCTAAGATTTTCATCGTCGATAAGTATTCGCATTAATTCAGGTATGGCAACAACGGGGTGTGTATCATTCAGCTGAATGCAGGTTTTTTCTGAAAACTTATCAAAAGTTGTATGCCCTATCTTATATTTTCTGATGATATCCTGAAGAGTTGCTGACACGAAAAAGTATTGCTGTTTAAGTCTTAAAAATTTTCCTTCAACGTAAGTGTCGTTAGGATAAAGCACTTTTGATATTGTTTCAGAATCATTTTTCTTTGCCACTGATTCTACATAATTACCTTTATTAAAATCAGAAAATTCAAAATCTATTGCAGCCTTTGCCTGCCACAAACGTAAGTTGTTTACAGTTTGATTTTTATATCCGGGAACCGGCACATCATAAGCTACCGCAAACACATTTTCTGTATTTACCCACTTAAAGCCAAGTTCGCCATTGCCTTTATCGTATGTATCCGTTTTACCATAAAACTGTACTTTATAAGTAAGTGAACGTCTGAGCAAATCCCAAGGATTTCCATCACGGAGCCAATTATCAGCGCGTTCCACCTGATAGCCATTTTCAATATCCTGTTCAAAAATTCCATACTCGTATCGGATTCCGTAACCAAATGCAGGAAGCTGAAGAGTGGCCATAGAATCAAGATAACAGGCAGCTAATCTTCCTAAACCACCGTTGCCTAAACCCATATCATGTTCAGTTTCTGTTATCTCTTCCAGATCATATCCATCACGATCAAGTATTACGCGGCACTCATTATAGTAATCTAAATTTATAAGTGCGTTACCAAGAATTCTTCCCATTAAGTATTCTAATGAAAGATAGTATACACGTTTTGCATCTTTATCGTGATAAGCTTTTTGAGTTCTTAGCCAGCTTCTAACCATTCTATCACGCACTGCTAATGATAAAGCATGATAAGCATCCACACCGGTTGCAGTATTTTTATCCTTAACTAAAGAAAACTCAAGATGTTCTGCAAATTGATTTGATAATGAGAAACTTCCCGGATCTTCTTTATCTGTAAAAAATATTGTTTCGGTTTCCTTTTTAGCCATTAAATCAAACTCCTTGAACTTTAATATCTATAAATGTTGCGGCAAATTTACCTTCATCTTGTTTGAATACAAAATTGAAATGATTTTGAATCTTGATAGAAAGGAATAGAATTAATGACTTACTAATCACACTCCATGCTGAAACAAATTAAATCATTTATATCTGCAATAGTCTGCCTGAATTTATCGGAAAAATAATTTGTGTAAACCTGAAAGCTCACCTTCTTTCCTCCCCTCCAAAATAGAGGGGAGAAAAGGGAGGAGGAGAATGCTTTATTTGAGCAGCAGCATTTTTTTAATTTGAATATTAGTACCTGCTCTCAGGCTATAAACGTAAACTCCGCTTGGAAAATCGGAAGCATTCCATTCTACTTCATAACTTCCAGCAGGTTTAGATTCATTTATGAGAGTTGCTACTTCATTCCCCAGTACATCATATATTTTAAGTTCCACATCGCTTTGTTCCGGAAGCTTAAAGTTTATTACTGTAGTTGGATTAAATGGGTTAGGATAGTTTTGTAATTTTATTTTTGAAGGAGAATCAACACAAATAACTGTGTCTTGAGCTAAGACCTTTTCATAAACTGCTATTATACCTTTTTGTCCTACGGCGATTGCAGTATTAGTACCCGTATTACAAAAATTAACGCAATTTAATGTGCCATTGATGGTGCTGAAAACTTCACTCCATATACCGTTAATTTCACTCGACTTTAAAATTACAGACCTACTTATAATATTTTCTTCCAGTGTGGATCTACGCAGGGCTGCGATAACAAAATTATTATTAGCGTCCTGGCAAATACTATTTATGTCATAAAACCTGCCGATTGAGTAATCTACCCATCTATATCTGTCCTCATCTTTACTAATAAATAGTGATCCATTGTCTCCAATTATAACTTTCAAATTAGTTTTTGGACAAACTCTAACTGAATTAAGGGTGTGGTTTGTAATTCGCCTCATATACCAATTTTCACCACTATCATTTGTAAAAGCAACTAACCCGCCACTACCTACAGCAATTGCATTATCTTTATCAAAGGTGATAACTGAATTAAATTTACCTGTGAGCATTGGTGATTTGTCGCTCCAGGTTAATCCGCCATTATGAGTAACTAATATTGTTGCGTAGGATAATGGGGTTTCTCCACTATACAAATATTTATAGCCTACAACTATTCCATTAAGCTCATTTGAAAATGATACATCTTTGTTATAATAATTTGATGCAACTGAAATATCATCCCAACTTCTCCAGCGCGAATCTGTTTTTAAGATCAGCCCATTATCTCCTACAACAAATCCAGTATAGTGATCAATAAATTTTAATGAGTTTAAGTTTTGTTGAACAGCCAAATCGATTTTCATCCAGGTGGATCCTCTGTTATTAGTGGTAAGCATTATTCCATTATCTCCCGCAATAAATGCTTTTTTATCAGTTAGTTGAACTGCAGAATTGAAATCAATTTTTGTTGGCGTAGAAACTAATCTCCACTGAGCGCTAATACTTGAAGTTAAAACAAGTACAATTAAAATTAAAACGAGTTTTCCAAATAAAGCTTTCATAAAACCTCCTAAATGATTTAATGATTATTCATCCCTTAGATTTATATCCCTTATTTATCTTTAAATAAGGTGATGTTTCTTTAAACATCGCCCTTA
>CALLZX010000455.1 GCA_937858935.1 uncultured Ignavibacteriales bacterium
ACTTTGGCAGGAAAGGAAAAGACAATATGTACAGAAATATGGGCAAGTGGGAAATTAATGATTACACCGAAGCAGTAAAGTGGTTAAAGACAAAATCATTTGTTGATTCCACAAAAATTGGAATTACCGGCGGAAGTTATGGTGGTTATGTTACGTGTATGGCATTAACTCTTGGTGCAGATTATTTTACTCACGGTCTTGCAGAATATTCTGTAACTGATTGGGGACTTTATGATAATGTTTATACAGAAAGATATATGGATCTTCCATCAGAAAATAAAGAAGGATATAAGTATGGTTCCGCGATGACACACGCAAATAATTATAAAGGTTTGTTACGATTAACTCATGGAACTTTGGATGATAATTGTCATATGCAAAACACAATACAACTTGTGGATAAGCTTACAAGCATGGATAAACATTTTGAGTTAATGCTTTATCCGAATGAAAGACACGGAGTTGGATTTCCTAAATGGCAACATGCACAGAGAGAATATGTTCAGTTCTGGTATAAGAATTTTCTTGGAAAAGATTTTGTAAAGTAATAAAAACAAATAGAACACGGTTGACGCTGATTTTGCTGATCATCGCGGATTAGAACGGTGAAAACCCGCGTGATCCGTGGAACCTCCCTGCCCGCAAAGACAGGTCCATGTTCAATTGCGATTAAACAGTGCGAATCACTTTTCTAAAATGAAATCCATAAACAGCAAGAGTCATCGCTGTTGGAAATTTGCGCGGATACTTCCACAGACTAACAAAGAAAAGTTTCCAAAAATATTTTTTGCCTTTTTCAATTATTCCAAGTAGCCATAACAATCTTAAAAAAGCTTTTAGTTGTTCAAGATTAATTACTTTAGGTGTCCAGATGGGAACATTATATTCTTTTAAAAATATTTTTAATCGTTTATAATATTCTTCCTGCGAGTAAATTGTGTTTAACAATCTGCTGTAACCACGAATAAGATTTTTAAACTCCATTTTAGGAACAAAGTTTATACTTGCATCCATATTGTTGCCTGTCCACATTTCAAGCAATCTTCCTTCATCTTTAAGTCTCTCATAAAGTTTAGTTCCTGTCGGTGCATTCAACAACCCAACCATAGCACTGGTTATTCCGCTTTTTTGAATAAAATCAATTTGCTCATCAAATACGCTTTGTGTATCGTTATCAAATCCAACTATAAATCCACCGGATACAAGCATACCGCTTCGCTGTAATTTGTTTACGGATTCAACAAGATCCCGTTTTAGGTTTTGCATTTTACCGCATTCAACTAAACTTTCGCTGTTCGGAGTTTCAATTCCAACAAAGATGCTGTTAAATCCGGCTTCAACCATAAGTCGCATTAACTCATCATCATCAGCAAGATTGATTGAAACTTCTGTGATAAAAAAGAATGGATATTTTTTTTCTTTAGACCATTCAATCAGAGCTGGTAAAGTATCTTCTTTAAGTTTTCGTTTGTTGCCGATAAAATTATCATCAACAACAGAAATTCCTCCGCGCCAGCCAAGTTCATATAAACGATCTAACTCAGCAATAAATTGTTCCGTACATTTTGCCCGCGGTTTTCTTCCGTTTAGCATCGTGATGCTGCAAAACTCGCAATCATACGGACAGCCGCGTGAATACTGCACACTCATTGATGCGTACTTTTTCATATCCAGCAATTCCCACATTGGAGTTGGAGCCAAAGCAATTTCAGGAAATTTATCTGTTTGATAAACTTGTTTTGGATTTCCATTTTCTAAATCAATTAAAAATTGCGGAAGAGTTATCTCAGCTTCATTCAAAATAAAATGATCAATACCAAGCAGATCTTTATATTGTGTTGTACAAAGCGGACCGCCGGCGACAACTTTAACTCCGAGTTTGTTACATCTTCTAACGATTTCTCTAAAAGATTTTAAGTGAACATTCATTGCGCTGATAAAAACATAATCAGCCCAAACAATATCTTTATCGTTAAGTTTGGATACATTAAGATCGATAAGTTTTTTGCTCCAATCTTTTGGAAGCATTGCAGCAACAGTAATTAAGCCAAGAGGAGGTTCTGCGGATTTTTTTGAAACGAACTTTAGTGCTTCTTTAAAACTCCAGAACGTTGATGGTGTTTCAGGATAGATCAATAATACTTTCAACGTAAATTCCTTTATAAAGTTACATATCAAAACTGCAAAGAATATTGATATACTATTGTAAAAGAAATGTAATTTGGATTTTTAAAGATTTGATGTTGAGCTTAATTAAAATGATATTTGAGTGGTCATTCCGAACTTGTTTGGGAATCCTTTTAAATGATTAAAATGACTTCTTAATTAAAAATACTTTTATGAAACGCAGACATTCATTTGCATATAATCTTATCATCTTTATACTTGCGCAGCTGGTATGGCTTTCGGTTCTCCTTTTATGGATTTATTGGTATGTATCAAACAATTTAATTTTTGAGCAGGTTGGTGAAGAAATTTCACCGCAAATTGTTTATGATGCGCCAAGTGTATTTCCCTTCGTTGGCGGAATAGTTTTGCTTACAGGTTTATCAATAAGCATTGTGCTGATATTTCGTCACTTAAATATTCAGATAAAGTTAAATGTGCTTTATGATAATTTTATTGCAAATGTAACTCACGAACTTAAATCTCCATTATCCTCAATTCAGTTATACTTAGAAACACTAAACTCTCGTGATGTTCCTGAAGAAAAGAAAAAAGAATTTTATGGGTTGATGATGCGTGATGCGGAAAGGTTAAAAAATCTTGTTAACTCTATTTTAGAAATCGCATCAATGGATAAGAAAAAGTTCAACCGGGATTTTGAGGTTTATAAAGCTGATGAAACAATCAAGAAAATAGTTTTAGAATCAGCAGAACAATTTCAACTTAAAGAAAACTCTATAAGATTTAGCGGAGATGCTGGATGCGATGTCCTTTTAGATAGAAGCTCTATCAAAACAGTGTTTGATAATCTTGTAGATAACTCAATTAAGTATAGTGTTGCGCCTTTAGAAATTTTGATTAAATTTAAACGCAGTACAAAAAGAGCAGAGATAGAGTTTTCAGATAATGGAATTGGAATTCCAAATGAAGAAATAAAAAAAATCTTTCAGAAGTTCCATCGTATTTATGATAAAGATATTCCAAACGTAAAAGGTACCGGACTTGGGCTTTACGTTGTTAAAGAAATAATTAAAAATCATAAGGGGAAAATTGTTGCATTCAGTGAAGGGAAAGGCAAAGGTGCTAAGTTTAAAATTGAGCTGCCAATTTATGTTGAAAAGAAAAAATTATTAAGGGGTAATAAAAAGGATTTTAAAAATGAGTGATGAACAATTAGACAAATCAAAAATTCTTTTAGTTGAAGATGAAGATAATTTAGCAAACGGACTTGAATACAACCTTACAGCAGAAGGTTATATTGTTACTTTGGCTCGAGATGGAAAAGAGGCCATAGAGTTTTTTGATGAAAACGAATTTGATTTGATAGTGCTTGATATAATGCTACCATATTTCAACGGATTTGAAATTGCAAAGCACATTCGCGAAAAACATCCGCAGATGCCGATACTTATGTTAACAGCACGTACACAAGTTGAAGATCGTGTTAAAGGACTTGAACTTGGCGCTGATGATTATCTTACAAAACCATTCCATTTAAAGGAATTGTTGTTAAGAATCAAAGGAATGTTGAAGCGCAAAAAATGGTATCAAAAGGTTGTTATTGATAATCCTGTGTATAAATTTGGTAACAACGAAATAAATTTTGAAAACCTGAAGTGCTTAAAAAGCAAAAAGGAATTTCAGCTTACATCTTACGAAGCAATGATTATGAAATATCTTATTGAGAATAAAGATAAGGTTGTAACTAGAAAAGAATTGCTTGAAAATGTTTGGAATATGAATCCTGATATTGAAACACGAACTGTTGATAATTTTATTGTTAGATTACGCAAGCATTTTGAAGATGATCCATCTAATCCGCAATATATTGTAAGTGTTAGAAGTGCTGGATACATTTTTCAGGTTCAGGAATAACTTCAAGTTTAAGAGCATAATTTGATTGAAGAAAAATTTATAAACCACATAATATTATGAACAGATTAATACACGTAGACAAAATTTCAGATATTCCAAAAGAATATTTAAA
>CALLZX010000456.1 GCA_937858935.1 uncultured Ignavibacteriales bacterium
AGGAATGCCCTACACTCAGTTATTGGGCAAATCCTGATTTTTCTAATCCTAATATTATTTTTTAGTATAAAACCAAACAAAGAATCGTGTCTTAAAGAGTAACCGGTTATATAATGCGCAACCCGAACAAGTCAACACCAATCATCGTTGCAATCCCCGCCGGTAAAAGAAGTAAAGGGGTAAGTAAAAGTAGAACAGCAAAGTTTAATAATATTTTCAGAAGCAACTTAAATTATTTAAAATCTAATCTCAACATATAACTTCAAACTTGGCAAATCTCTGTCCGCATTAGTTAATGCTTAACAAATATTTACTTATGGCGGTGTTGCAAATGCAGGATATAGATTTACAATTGTAACATATATAATTGCAAATGGAAGATATATGTTTGCAATCGAAGCATTCATATTTGCAGACGCAGGATATAGCTTTACAATTGCATTATACAGTGTTGCAAGCTTAAGATATAGGTTTACAATTACAACATATAGATTTACAAATGCAAAATATAGGATTGCACTCGCAGCATTCAGAGTTGCAAATGTAACATCAAGGTATAGATGCAGCATTTGCAACTATGTTTTTTATAATTGCAAGTATATATCTGGCAATTGCTGAGTAAAGTTTTTTAAGTGCGGTTATATATTTAGCATTTGCAATGCTGGTAAAATCTGTTGCTGCCAGATACTTAACAATTACATTACTTAATTTTTAGGTCATTCCGCTTAACTGAACAGATATAATTACTAATTCAGCATATTAAATACTGGATTTTGTAAGTGATTGTAACATCTTCTTAAAATTAACACTGGTTGCGAAAAAATATACTTTAACGGATAAAATGACGATAACCGAATTGGCTTAGATTGTAAGAAACTGTATCAATATCCATTAGAGAATCTTACCTCAAAAAATGTTAAATTCTGTAGTACTTTTTGAAAAAGGATATAAAACTATATGCAAATCTGCATTTTTGAAGATATAAACTACTCAAACTTTGAGCCCATGGTTTTTTCTCGCCCTGTGTACGATTTGTTATGCGGTATAGATTCGCTGAAAGAAAAAATCACACGCAGTTATGGTAATGTAAAAGTATCGCTTCACTGCCGTCCTTATCTTGCCGATATTGTACAGCACCAAAACCCAAATTGTTTGGTTAATAAGATTAGCGACACTGAGTGCCTGTTTATAAATGGAAGATTAATTGCTCCGGAAAATTTATCCGGGCTTTTGCCGTTACTGCCCGCGGAGGATAAAGTTTTTGTAAATGAAGAAACAGTTATTGCTGCTTACTTATCCGGCACACATCTGCAGCATAAAATAAATTATCTTAAAGACCTTTTTTCCGTTAGCGATTTTAACGGTCTGCCTATTAAAATTCTGGATCTTAAATGTGCAAATTATTTGTGGGATCTGATAAACAATAACGGAAAGCAAATTGCTGAGGATTTTAATTATCTAAAAAATAGTTCTAAAGAAAATTTTGCTGATAAGATTGATCCTTCCGTACATATCATAAATAAAACAAATGTATTTGTTGGCAAAGATGTAACAATAAAACCGGGTGTTGTTTTAGATGCTTCAAACGGGCCAATAATTATTGGCAATAATGCTTTTATTTATCCTAACGCTGTTATCGAGGGTCCCGTTTTTATTGGTGAATCTTCTAAGATAAAAAGTGGTGCAGCTATTTATGAAAATGTTTCGATAGGAAAAGTTTGTAAAGTCGGCGGGGAAGTAGAACAGTCTATCTTTATGGATTACTCAAATAAACAGCATGCAGGATTTATAGGGCATTCATACATCGGAAGCTGGGTTAATCTTGGTGCCGATACAAATAACAGCGATCTGAAGAATAATTATTCCAAAATTAAAATTAAGCTGAGCAATAAAGAAGTTGATACCGGCTCACAGTTTCTTGGTTTGATGATTGGTGATCACTCCAAAAGTGCTATTAACACTATGTTTAACACGGGTACTGTTGTTGGATTTTCTTGTAATATATTTGCCCCGGGATTTCCGGAAAAGTATGTGCCGTCTTTTACCTGGGGCGGAGATGATTCATCAACGGTTTATGATATTAAAAAAGCAATTGAAACAGCAAAGATTGTAACGAGCAGAAGGAAAATTGATTTTGAGAAAAAAGATGAGTTGTTGTTTAATACAATTTTTGATTTAACAAAAAATGACAGAGAAAAAAGAGGCTATTAATTGGAAGAGAATACTGATCAAAATATAGAGCACAAAATAGAAGATTTAAACGAGCAGCCCGAACAAGGCGCAGAACAAAAAAACACCGGGCATCTGGAAGAACATAAAGTTATAGATTTATATTCAGGAGTTCGCGGGCTTGCAGTTAAAATTCTTAATCGTGTAGAAAGAACGGATGCATATCTTGAAAAACTTTTAGATAATGAGTTAAAGAATGCAGAACTAAACGGACCGGATAAAGCATTGCTTTATGAAATTGTACACGGCGTTACAAGGTGGCAGGGAAGACTTGATTGGATTCTTAACGGATTTTATAAAGGACAGTTTTCTAAAGCTATTCCAAATTTAAAAAATGGTTTGCGTGTTGCTCTTTATCAGATATTATTTTTAGATAGAAT
>CALLZX010000457.1 GCA_937858935.1 uncultured Ignavibacteriales bacterium
CTTGCACAAGCCGGAGAGAGTAAAACTACATCTCCCTCTCTTGCTTCACTTAATGCGGTATTGATAACATCATCAAAATCTTTTTTAATTTCTGTTTTTACTTTGCTATGAAAGTAATTAAAAACTTTTTCTGCTGAAGAACCGATTGCATAAATCTTTTTTACTTTTTCAATTACTAAATCTTCGATCATTGAGTAATCATTTCCTTTATCCTGTCCACCAAGAATTAGAAAAATTGGTTCATCAAAACTTTTTAGTGCAACCACTACGGAATCAACATTTGTTGCCTTTGAATCATTGATGAATTTTATTCCCTCAATCTCTCTTACTAATTCTAACCTATGTTCAACGCCTTTAAAGGATTTTAAGGCCTCCAGAATCTTTTCATTATCAAGATTAAATATCTTTGCGACTATTATTACTGCCATCGCATTCTGAATATTGTGTTCACCTTTTATAAAGATATCAGATACTTTGCACGAAAATTCTACAATGTCATTTCTCACAAATCTTACTTCATCATTTTCTAAGTAACAGCCGTTAGATACTTTTTTACTTGTTGAGAAAAAGAAAATATTACTTTTGGCTTTTTTAAAGTATTGAATCAGCAATTCACTGTCTTTACTTAAAATTAGATAATCGTTTGCATCCTGATTTTCAAACACTCTAAGTTTTGATAAAGCATATTTCTCAACACTATGTTCGTATCTATTCAAATGATCAGGGGTAATATTCAAAATCATAGCGATTTTGGGCTTGAACTTATCAATCAAATCCAATTGAAAACTTGAAATCTCTAGAGAAACAAATTCATTTTCTTTTGCAAGCGTGGCTATTTCAGAAAATGCTAAACCAATGTTTCCTGCTGAGTAAGATTTTACTCCACATTCATTAAAAAGATAATCACATAAACTTGTTGTTGTTGTTTTACCGTTTGTTCCGGTAATTCCAATTACATTTGCCTCACAGAATGAAGAAGCAAATTCAAGTTCACTTATAATTTTTAAGTTTTTTGTTCTTGCACTCCTAATCACTTCCGAATCTGAAGCAACACCAGGACTTACAACCATTAAATCACAATCAAAAACTTTTTCAGAGTGAATAGAAACTTCAAAATCTATTTTCTCATTCTTTAAATATTCAATCGATGTTTTTAATTTTTCTTCTGAACCTGCATCACTAACAAATGGAATAGCTCCAAGTTGCTTTGCAAGTTTAGCAGCACCAAGTCCGCTTCTAACAGCACCAATGATTGATATTTTTTTATTCTTAATTTCTAACATCTTAGATCGTGTTATCTTATCTTAAATGAAACTAAAGTTACAATTGCAAGAATTATTGCAATGATGTACGCGCGCATAACAATTTTTGGTTCCGGCCATCCAACCATTTCAAAATGATGATGAACCGGAGCCATTTTAAAAACTCTTTTGCCTTCACCAAATCTTTTCTTTGTGTATTTGAAATAGAGTCTCTGAATTATAACCGATAAAGTTTCCATAAAAAATATTCCACCAATAATTGGAATAAACAATTCTTTCTTTATCAGTACAGCAATAATTCCAAATGCACCACCAAGTGCAAGTGAACCTGTATCACCCATAAAAACTTGCGCCGGATACGAGTTAAACCAAAGAAAACCTAAACCTGCGCCAACAAGTGCTGCGATAAAAACCGTTAGCTCACCAGCACCCGGCATATAAATTATATTTAA
>CALLZX010000458.1 GCA_937858935.1 uncultured Ignavibacteriales bacterium
TTGGAAAGACGATTTGTTTTCAATGCGGTAAAGTTGTTACAAAAGCTACAACAGGAACTGTTGCAGATTGGCTTGAAACTCAAAAAGATGGTGCAAGATTCTATCTCGCATTTCCACTTCACGATCACGAAGGACATTCCGTAAAAGAAGAAGTTGAGCTATTAAAGAAACGCGGTTTCTTTAGAATGTATTTTAATAAAAAATTCTACGATCTGAATGAGAATGAAGTTAAGCTGCCAAAGAATAAAAAAGATGTTAGAGTTGTTGTTGATAGATTTAAGATTACGCTGAATGAAATCAGAGAAAAACTTTCTGATTCGATTGAAGTAACATTTAAAGAAGGGGAGAATAGAATTGTTCTGATTAATGTTGACACAAATGAGCAGTTTGAATTTAATAAATTCTACGAGTGCTGTGGTGTTCGTTACGAAGAACCTGAACCACGATTTTTTTCTTTCAACAATCCTTTCGGCGCTTGTCCGGTTTGCCAGGGATTCAGCAAAGTAATTGGTGTGGATATGAATCTTGTCATTCCCAACCCCAATCTTACAATTGCGGATGGAGCAATTGCACCATATCACGGTGCAAAATATAGTTCATACCTTCGAGACCTTATTCAGAATGCTCGTGATTATAAATTTCCAATCCATGTTCCATACAAACAACTTACAGAAGAACAAGTATCACTTGTAAAAAAAGGTTTTGGAAAATATAAAGGTCTTGATCATTTCTTTTCAGAACTTGAAAGAAAGACTTATAAGATACACGTTCGTGTTATGTTAAGTCGTTATCGCGGCTACACAACTTGTCCAGCCTGTAAAGGTTCGCGTTTGCGAAGAGAAGCTTTGCAGGTTAAAATTGATGGTAAATCGATTCATGAAATTGTGCAAATGCCGATTGAATATTCATTAAAGTTTTTTGAAGAACTAAAATTATCCGATTATGATTATAGTGTTGCAGAACGAGTTCTTAAAGAGATTATTAAAAGATTAACTTTTCTTAATAATGTCGGAATTGGTTATCTAACACTAGATAGATACAGTAATACCTTATCCGGCGGCGAAACACAGAGAATAAATCTTGCAACTTCGCTAGGTTCTGCTTTAGTTGGAACATTGTATGTTTTAGATGAGCCGAGTATTGGATTACACCCAAGAGATAATGCAAAGCTGATTAACATATTAAAGAATCTTAGAGATATTGGTAACTCTGTTTTAGTTGTTGAGCACGATGCAGATATGATGAAAGAAGCAGATCTTATTTTTGATATGGGTCCAAAGGCCGGAATTGAAGGCGGCGAAATTGTTGCAATTGGAAATTATACAGAACTAATAAAAAATAATCTTTCATTAACTGGTAAATATCTTTCTGGCGAGTTAAGTATACCAATACCGGAAAAAAGAAATGAAAGAAAAAATAAATCAGTTAAAATTATTGGGGCAAAGGAAAACAATCTTAAAAATCTTACACTGGAAATTCCCCTAAATAAATTTGTTGTGGTAACCGGTGTTAGCGGATCAGGCAAAAGCACACTTATTCACGATGTGTTTTATGCAGGACTTGCAAAGTATCTTGGCAACGCACCTTCATTTATCGGTAAGTATGATGATATTAAAGGCGGCGAATATATTGATGATGTGGTAATTGTAGATCAATCGCCAATTGGTAAATCACCAAGATCAAATCCAATTAGTTATATTAAAGCATTTGAACT
>CALLZX010000459.1 GCA_937858935.1 uncultured Ignavibacteriales bacterium
AATTGATGATGTTGCAATCTTTGGCGGAGGGACAAAAATCGTAAACTCAGATAATTTTCGTGGTGGTAATGTTACTGCTGTTTTTGGCGGATCTGAAATTATTCTTAAAGGATGCAAACTTTCTGAAGGCACCAGCTCTATTGATATACTTGCTGTTTTTGGCGGAACAACAATCGTTGTCCCAAGTGATTGGAATGTTGTAATGAATGTTACTTCTATCTTTGGCGGCTTTTCAAATAAAAGTGTTAAAGACCCCAGTATGTTTGCTGATCAAAGTAAAACTTTGATAATAAAGGGATTAGTTGTTTTTGGCGGCGGCGAATTAAAAACATATTTGTAAAAATCTTATATGTCAATTAATCCAATATTAAAAAGTCCTAAAAGCATTTTACTATACTTGCTCTTTGTTATAGCGATAGCTGTTCTTTACATAAATCTTATAAGTTTAGAAGGCAATGCTTCATTTACGATTAGGTTAGTTGATGGAATTGCCTTCAATCTTTTAATTGCTGCACTTGGTTTAAGCTTTTGGTACTCTTCAGTTTATCTTTCTATTGAAAACAATCAGATCACTAAAGTTATTTTAACGCATTTTGGCGGTGGAATTTTAATTTCTATAGTGTGGCTTGCTCTTGGATATTTTTCCGTTATTAGCATCATAAATGATACTGATATGTTCGGCAATTTTTTTATCAAAACCATTAAATCAAGATTTATAATTGGGATACTCTACTATTTTTTGCTAACAGCATTTTACTATGTTGTTATTTATTATTCCGATTTTCAAGAAAGGACTGTAAAGGAAACAGAATTAAAAAATCTTGTTACAGAAGCAGAATTAAGATCATTGAAATTCCAAATCAATCCGCATTTTATTTTCAACAGTCTGAACTCGATGAGCGCATTAACTGAGATTGATCCGAAAAAAGCAAAACAGATGATTATTAAACTTGCGGATTTTTTACGTTACACTTTAGCCAATAACGATAGGCAGCAAAACACCCTTAATGAAGAATTAAAAAACATAAAATTGTATCTTGATATTGAAAAGATAAGATTTGATGACAAATTTATTTATGTTGAAGAATTACACGAAGAATGCGGTAAAACTGAAATCCCTAGTATGATACTTCAGCCGCTTTTTGAGAATGCAATAAAACATGCTGTTTATGAAACACTCGATGCAGTTACAATAAAATTAACCTGTTCCAGACAAGATGATTTCTTAAAGATAACCCTTTGTAATAACTTTGAAGGTGAATCTCATAAAAAAGGTGCTGGCGTTGGATTAAAAAACATTAAAGATCGGTTATCGTTAATTTATCAGCAGGATAATTTGATGGAAATAAAAAAAGAGAATGGTAAGTTTACAGTAAACATTTTTATTCCTTTACAAAAAGCACTAGCTTAAATCTATGGCAAACAAAATAAAAATAATTATCATTGATGATGAATCACTTGCAAGACAGATAACAAAAAACTATCTGGCAAACAGAAGCGATGTTGAAATTCTTGCAGAATGTTCGAATGGATTTGATGCGATAAAAAGAATAAATGAATTAAAACC
>CALLZX010000460.1 GCA_937858935.1 uncultured Ignavibacteriales bacterium
ATTAAAAAGTAATCGTGTTGGTAATTCAATTTGTTTGGAAAAATCCTTTTCAGGATAATTCATTAAATCACAAAGCAAGTTTACCGCAGAAGTTCCCAGTTCTTTTGTCGGTTGATCGACATAATTGAATACAGAGGGAGCCATATACTTAAAAACATTATTACCAAAACAAGTAATGTTAATATCCTTTGGAATTTTTATTCCTACTTCAGATGCAGCTTCGTACAAACCGAGAGCAACCGGATAAGTTACTGCAAGAATTGCTTCAGGCAACTGACCGCTTTTTAGTAACTCCTTAAAAGCATTATAACCGTCTTCCTCACCAAATCCACCTTTAATAATCCATTTGTCATTCACAGGTAAATTGTATTTAGACATTGCATCAAAAAATCCCTGTGATCTTGCCTTTCCAATGTTTATGAAATCGTGCCCGCCAACTAAACTTATATTCCTATAACCCTTATTAATAAAATACTCAACTGCAGAAAAAGCTCCGCCCCGATCATCCACAGTAACACTAGGAACTCCCGGAATATCCGGGACTCTATCAATAAAAACCATTGGAACATTCATTTTAATAACACGTTCAAAAATCGAATAATCTTTTGTTTGTTCTGTAATCGATACTATCAATCCGTCAATTCGCATTGAAAGTAAAGATTCTATGTGCTGTCGTTCTCTTGATGCTATTTCTTGTGATACAGTGATAACACTTTCATATTTTTTTTCAAATGCGGAATCATAGATCGCCTCAATCACCGAACCAAAAAAGAAATGTGCAATCTTTGGAACCACTATACCGATAATATTAGATTTTCTAGCTGATAGATTTCTTGCATTTAAGTTTGGACGATAACCCAAACTTTCAGCAAGTTGTTTTACTTTTAATTTCGTTTCGTCAGAAATATCTGAATGATCTCTAAGAGCTTTAGAAATTGTAACCTTAGAAACTCCCAGAATTTTTGCCAGATCTTCTAATTTTGCTGGTGAGACTCTTTTGTTAGGCATAAAAAAACACTACTCTCTTTCTAATAACTTCAACTACAAAGATTCTAATTTTTACTACTCAATTTACTAATTTCATTTGCTGCAAGTATCAAAGCTCCATAACCTTTAAAATCATTGTCACGTTTTGGTTCACGAATATAATACTCAAAACTACCATCGCGATATGGATTACCGCCTAACCCTGATACCGAACATACATTAGTTAAAATATAATTTCCATTATCATTCAAAATTAAAAATTCTTTTATCAAATTTTCATACGATTCTTTTCCAATTTCCATAAACTTATTATCTAAATATCCTTTATTATAACCTTTCGCAAAAGCATAGATAAACATGGAGGAGGCAGATGTTTCGATGTAATTTCCTTCACGATTTAGTATATCTACAACTTGATACCATAACTTGGTTTTTTCATCACGATATTTTAATAAAGAAGAAGATAACTCCCGAAACATTTTAAGAATTTCATTTCTGTCTTTGTGATTTTCAGGAAACGAATCAAGCACATCAACCATAGACATCATAAACCAACCGAGTGATCTTCCCCAAAAGTTTGGTGAAGTTCCTTTAACTGGATCAGCCCATTTTTGTTGCTTACTTTCATCCCACCCGTGAAAGTACAATCCTGTCTTTTCATCATACAAATGCTTTTTAATCAACAAAAACTGATTTGCAATATCATCAAAATTGTTTTGAGAATTAAACATCACAGAATATTCAGTATAAAATGGTTCTGCCATATACAAACCATCGAGCCACATTTGATTTGGATAAATTTTCTTATGCCAGAATCCACCTTCAGAAGTTCTTGGATGCAATTGTAATTGTTTGATTAATGTATCTGCTGCAAGTTTATACTTCTTTTCTTTTGTTATCTCATAAAGATGAAGTAGAACTCTGCCTGGAGCAACATTGTCAATATTAAAATTATTTAAGTCATAAGTTTTGATAGAACCATCATCATTTACATAATAATCGATGTTCTTTTTTATGTAATTAAAATACTTTTCATCCTTTGTTTTAGTCCAGAGTCTGTAAATTGATTCAAGTATTAATCCTTGTTCATAATTCCATTTATAACTTTTCGCTTCTGTTTTATAAGCAACAGTATCAGGGTACAGAGCTATAAAGTTATTCACAAGAATTTCTGGTGTAATTGAAACAACTTCTTTATTAACTGTATCAACAGAACTGCAGCCAATAAAAAAAGAAAAAAGAATAGTCAAAATAACTTTTCGAATAAGATTTCTGTAAAACATAATTAATTGATCACTCTATTATTTATAGTAACATCTTCAAATGAGAGGTTTTCAACATTCTCCAACAAATTATCGTTACCAACATTTTCAAATTTTGAATTTCTTATAATCAAATTTTTTACTTTTGAATGATCATAAGCTTTAATCCAAATTGCGAAAGGACTTTTTTTACTTGTTATATTCTCAAGAATAACATTATTAACAGTTGGTGCAAATTTGCCGGCATCGCCTTCTTCGTAATAGTAATCTATTTTTAAAATCGCTTCACTAACTTCTCCGATGGTTAGATTTCGCACGAAAATATTTTCAAGAACTCCGCCTCGTACCGAATTAGTTTTTATTCTTATTGCACGATCGAGATTGGGACTATCCATCCGGCAATCTTCTACAAATATATTTTTTACACCGCCAGAAATTTCACTCCCCAATACTACACCACCGTGTCCATTTCTCATCACACAATTTTTAACAACAATATTTTCACTTGGAATATTAATCCTTCTTCCATCATTGTTTCTGCCCGATTTTATTGCGATGCAATCGTCTCCATTATTAAAGTAACAATCCTGAATTAAAACGTCTTTTGAACTTTCTGGATTGCAGCCATCATTGTTTGGTCCTAATCCTTCTATCTTAACATTCAGTACAGAAACATTCTGACAGAGGACAGGATTGATAAACCACATTGGTGAATCTTTTAAAGTTACTCCTTCTATCAATACATTTTTACAATTATAAAACTGAATAAAATTTGGTCTTAAATAAAATCCTTCTCCAAATATTCTATGTTCCAGAGGAATATTATTCTCTCCCATTTCAAAAAGTTTATCTCTGCCATTTTTTTGATGAGGCATTCCCTCTTTCCAACCGAACTCTTCTTTCCCTTTCCAGCTCCACCAATTTTCATTGCTTGATTGTCCATCCAGTATTCCGCTTCCACTGATTGCAATATTTTCCTGTCCATCAGCATAAATCAATGAAGAGTAATTCATGCATTCAACACCCTCCCATCGAGAAAATACAAGTGGAAGATATTTATTTGGATCAGTAGAAAACTTAATAACAGAACCTTCTTTTAAAAAAAGATTTGTATTACTTTTTAGATGAATTGCTCCCGTTAAGAAAGTTCCTTTTGGTATAACAACTTTTCCACCACCACTTTTAACACATTCATCAATAGCAAGTTTAAATGAATTTGTACAATCGGTATTTCCATCACCAACAGCGCCATACTTTGTAATATCAAAAATTTTATCATGAAAAGTTGGGGGTACAATTCTTTCTAGTATTTCATCAGCTTTCTTCCAATTGTCTGTAGCTTCAGTATGATTACTCTTCGAACAACTTAACAGAAGAATGCTTGTGAAAGAGATGATAAAATATTTTATTAATGATTTAGTCATAATTTATTTCATCAGTATCATTTTTTTTGTCTCAACAAAACCTTGTCCTGAGCCTGTCGAAGGATCACCTGCTTTAAGCTGATAGAAATATATTCCGGAACTTAATTGTGCATCGTTCATTGTAAATTGTACATTGTATCTACCTGCAGATTTATATTCATCAACAAGTTTTGCGACTTCATTTCCAAGGACATCATAAACTTTTAATGTTTGCCAACTGGAGACGGAAGACTGCCAACTGATGTTAGTACTTGGATTAAATGGATTTGGATAATTCTGTTGAAGATAAAATTGATTTATCACCATATTTTCATTTTTAACCGAACTGGGAATACCATCTGTTTCAAAAGCCCCTAAATCCGGTGCTGCATCGTTATATGGTAAACCAACAGGAACACCAGCATCAATTAAATCACTGCCTGTGGCAAGATGCAAAAATTCTAAGTCTGGTAAACTTCCATCGGCGTTACGAGGTCCCCGAACTCCAAGTGTATCGATAGAAACAAAATCATCAATTGTAACATTAAAAGGACTCATCCAACTATTTGTTTGTTGAATTACAAAGCTTGCCAAAGAACCGTAACTATCTAATGCTAGATTATTAATTAAAATTGCTGTCTTGCTGCTATCCAATGCAGTTGTAATTGAATAATTAGTTCCGTTCCTATAACCAGAGCAATTATAAAGAGTCATCGAACCTTTATTATTGTTCTGATCAAAACCTTTTACCCTATTATCAAAAGCAACACAATTCTTTAAAGTAAAATTATGCATTAAATCTTTATTATCACTTCCGCCCATTTTAAAACCGTTACCATTTCCGGAACTTGGACTTCCATCACTTAGATATCCATTAGCAAAACACCAGCAATTTTCCAGTACCGTATTCACATCGTTTGAAGGTCGAAGATATCCATCCCAGCCATCATCTGAATTTTGCCAAGCTCTGCAGCCATAAAAATAGTTATTGGTTCCTACATTAAGCTTCGGCGCAAATCCATCGGCATTCCCCTGAGCTGGATCAGAATTAAAGTATGAGTCACAATTAATGATCTGATTATTCGATGCACCACCGCTTAATTGTAATCCAGTATCGTGATTTTGATAAAAGGAACAGAATTCTATTATATTGTTTGAACCACTTAAGTTCATACCATTATCACCAGCTCCTTTTATATCTAGTCCTTTAATGTGCCAATAACTGCCGCTTAATGTTATCGCACGATTAGTACTACTAATTGTCATTGAAGAAAAATCCAGAATAGGTTTTTCTTGATTGTATGAAAATAAATAGTATCTGCTGTTTACGTTCCCGCTTTTTGAAATACTAATTTTATCAATATCTGATAGTAAATAAATTCCACCCTTAACAAAAATAGTATCACCCAGCTGAATCCTGTTAACAGCGGCTGGAATACTTTTTAATGGAAATTCCAAAGTGCCAGTGTTGTTATCATCACCATCAGGAGAAACAAATATCTGAGAATAACTCATGGAAAAAGTTATTATTAAATAAATTAAAATTTGCAGTTTCATCATATTCAAAGAAGGCATCCAGCAAAAACTGGATGCCCAGAAGATTTTTATTATTTGAGCAACATCATTTTTTGTGTTGCTACATTTTTCCCAGATTCTAATTTATAGAAATAGATACCCGAAGAAAGATTGGAAGCGTTAAAATCAACAGTATGTCTGCCTGCATGAAGTTCCTGATTTAGAATGGTGACAACTTTTTGTCCCAATAAATTATATACTGATACATTTGTCAACCCTGCTTCAGTTAAATTAAATGTAATTCTAGTGGATGGATTAAATGGATTAGGATAATTCTGTTCAAGTGAAAATGATTGAGGGATATATCCTTCTTCAGTTTCAACATCAGTAATCCATGTCAGCCATTCAGCTTTTTTAGTTGGGAACCAATTTAAATCACCAACCGGAAAACCACCTTGTGAACCTGTGTATGCAGCAACAGATGTTGGATAAGAACAGTTTAGTGTGTCACGATAATATCGATATCCTTTTCTGTCCATATCATCTGTAGCTCTGTTCCAGAGTGATGAAGGAGTATTTTTGGTTTTGTTACCACCGCTTGGGCTCCAATACCAACGAATCATATTAACCATTACTTTAGGTATGTTTGCTAACAAAATTGACTCCTTAGTAAAAGCTGTTAGCGAATCCGCACCAATTCTTGAATTAATATGCCAGGATAACGGTGAACCTTCAGTAACGTTATACTGATTAAAGAATCCCTGACCTGTATCAGAAATAGAATAGAAATTGTTAGAAATAAACCATTGAGTAGTATCGTTTGGTGCTGTAAAAATCCATGACATTCTATTATTTCCGTTTGGATATTTTTCACCTGTGTTAGCCCATTCAGCAGTTCTTGTAGCATCTGTTGAATCTTCACCACCTGCAAATCCATCTATAATTAAATTATTTGTGATATAGAATTTTTCACCAACATTTCCTAATGATAAAAGACCATGAAAGGAAAACCCATTTACAAAGGAATTATGATCGATTCTGCCATACTTTATTCCGCCAGTGCCCGCAAGTGGGTTAGCAAAATTGTAATGTCTTATAACACGATCCTGGAAGTTTACAAAAGTATTATTCACAATAATTAAAGAATCACAGGATGCTTCTCTCAAGTCGATTCCTTTGCCTGCTCCTAAATTTGAAGTACTTAGAGCACCCATATTTGCGAAAATACAATTTGTTATTTCAACCTTTGTAGTAGCGCTACCTGTTCTTACATGCTGACCGTTAATATTTGTAAGTATACAACTATCAATTATGATATATGATCCTTCACCATTTGTATTAATCAATCCACCTTGTACGTTATTAAAGTTAGAATCTACAGGTTCAAAGTATCCAGAGACAATAATATTTTTCATCTCAAGGTTACCACCACCTAATTGGAATAAATTTCCTGGAGGTCTATGTGGATTTGCACCTGTTCCTTGGGGATATTGGAAAATTATTGGCTTAGTTGTATTTCCAGCGACATTTTTCATTTTAATTCTTAATGTCTTACCAGAAGGTACATTAAAAATCTCAGTATTAAGATACAACCCTCCTGGTTGCAGTAAATAAACACGATCAGGTAATAAGCCACTTGTTGCCGTTGTGTCTGCACGGATCTGTTCCATTAGAAATGTTCCAGGTCCGGTATATGGAGCTAATTCTAAATAGCTCTGAGCAAATGCAGAAATTTGCAGCAGCATAGCAAGAAAAAGAATAATGCCACCGTATTTTTTTGCAATCATAATGTACTCCTTATGTTATTTAGTAGGTTTTATT
The DNA here is from genome assembly GCA_937858935.1 of uncultured Ignavibacteriales bacterium. Taxonomy (GTDB): domain Bacteria; phylum Bacteroidota; class Ignavibacteria; order Ignavibacteriales; family Ignavibacteriaceae; genus IGN3. Next base: position 6,989 of record CALLZX010000460.1, read on the forward strand.
TAATTGTTACTTGTGTAACTGGTATGATCGAGTTGAATTTTATTGTTAGAGTTCGAGAATTATCCCTAAGTCAGCAGTGATACCATAATGCTCGCTGGTATTGAGAATTTTGTATTCATTAACCCTGTTGTAAATGGAATTACTTTCTTTGATGTTATTCAGGTTGCTGATATTTAGAAGTACTGATAAATATTCTGTTATTTTTTGTCTAAGTGCTAAATCAATTCTTGTAAAACTGTTAATAATTTGATCACTTCTTCTGCTTGCTGTAAACAAATGATTATATTCTGATTGATAAAACAATGATACTCTACCTGAGAAACCATCAATATCATAACCAAGAGAAATATTACCAAAAAACTTTGGTTGATCTTCCAGTTGTTGTTTTATCTGAACAGGACGATCCTCGTAACGATAAAATGGAATTCCTGGAAACTCTGGCACATAATAAATAACAGTATCTGTAACAGCAGAAAGTATCACAGTTTCAGATTTCACTAAAGAGAAATTATAAGAAAGAACTATATTCTTAAGTAAACCAGGCAGGAATGCAAAATTCATTTGATGTTCAAATTCTAATCCCCACACCTTTGTGTCTTGCGGTGAATTGTAAGGAACCGTCAATTGATAAGATCCGGTATGTAATGATTCCCATTGTAATCCAAGATACGATAAGAGTGTATCACCTGTAGTATTTATTTGGTTAAGAACATGATACTGATCTTTAATTACCTTATAGAAAGCTGATAAAGATACCAACCCTATTTCATTTCCAAATAATGATGTGTTAATCTCGTAATTCCATGCTTGTGCTGTTTTAAGTGTTGGATTTCCAACAATTATTTCCTTATTCGCACTTACATCAGCACCTCTCCATGCAAAATATGTATTAAGTCTATAGTTAAAATCTGGTCTCGCCAACGCTTTATATACTGCTAATCTAATATTTAATGTTTCAGTAGGTTTAATATTTAAGTGAAAATTTGGAAGATAAATTGTTTCACTATGATTTGCGGATGTATCTCTACTAAGGTCCGGTGGAATAGGAAATCCCCCTGTTTGAACAGGCGAATACTTTGAGTAATAATCGTTATTTTCATTCTCAACTCTTAATCCAGCAATAAATGTCGCAAATTGTCCAATGTTAAGAGTGTTCATTAAATATAAAGCCCCAACCCTCTCGGTGATATTATAGTCACCTGCTTTTACTGAAGGATCATTATTGTATTCAAGTTTGGTTCCATTTTCACTGATACCATTTATATTCAAATCATACCATTGATTCAATCTATCTCTATCGATAAGAGGATTTAGTAAGTACTGGTTAAAAAGATTCCACGATTCCGGATTAGAACCTAAAAATTCTGAAAATGAAGCTGATGTATTAGCAGGAGATTGAAGGTATCTCTGATAGAAGGCATCAAAATATGAACCGGCAAGTTGTTTCTCTCGCATCGAGCCATCTTCTAATCGCTCAAATGGCTGCCAGTAACCTAAATAATAAGGGGCATATAATGCACCATTAACATTTGTTCTATCTTTAATACGATATTTGCCGCCAAATTTTAATTCACCTGAAAATGAATTATCAATCGTATATGTTTTGGAAATATTTAGAAATGCTGTTCGTTCTTTATCAAAGTTTTTTTGCGAATAATAATCTGCCTCGTAAAGAGTTGCAGCATTAAAATTATTATATGCAAATGGAATAAGTTGCTCCGGATTTGTTTTGATGTCAGGGGTATTCATCATTCCTGCACCAGTAATAGAAGGCTCAAGAAATTCCATATAATAATCGTATGGATAGTCAGAAGATGATTGTGCAAATGAAAGACCCCAGTTTAACTTAAAATCAAAAAGATTATTTGTTCCTGTTAGCGAACTATTAAACGTTTCTATCTCCTGTTCCCTATCTCTAAAATTATATGTAACCGCGCTGCTGGATTCGCGTGCTGGGTAATCTCTTTCATGTGTAATATAATTTCTGTTAGTGCTACTATACACATTATTAAATTTAATTGTTCCCTCGTCCGGAGTATTAAAATCAAGAAGTAAAGTTACTCCGTTTCTCTTTCTTATCTCATCAGTAAAGCGAACGGAAAAATTACTTATTAAATAATCTGTTTGATTGAGAACACTTTGATCATAATCTAAATTAATTCTTTCACTACTTCTAATCCTATTTTCTAAATTTGCCAGAACTTGAACACCAAGTAATTGGTCGATAAATCTTTCACCATATTTTATTCCAAAATTGTATTGTTTAAAGGAGTTCATAATATCGTTATAACCACCTTTGAGATCTAGTCTTATTGTTCGGTCGGTGGGTGCTCCTTTGGTACCTAAATTCACGCTGCCAGCAATTGCATCAGCATCTTTGTCAGCAGTTAATGCTTTATAAAGTTCTATACCAGCAAGAGAGCCTTGAGATATAGTTCCTAAATCTAAACCTCGACCACTCGCATCAGTTGGTGGAATTCCTATACCATCTATAGTAACCTTAACAAACTTATCACTTAGTCCACGAAGCACAATTTTATTTGCCTCGCCACCAGAACGAAGAATAGAGACCCCAGGTAGTCTTCCCATTACTTCAGCTGCGTTTACATCTGGCAACTCCTGAATCTTTTCTTCTGATACAACATTTATAATTGTATTTGATGTTCGTTGTTGATTTATTGCAGAGACTTGTCCCATCATTTGTCCAGTAACTACAACTTCCTCACCGACCAGTACATCAAGCGATAGTTGAATATTCAATTCTTTTGTTTCAGATCTTTTTATCGTTACCTCAGTTTCTTTTGCCTTATAACCAATATATGAAACCTTAACAACATACTTACCTGAATCGATAGAACTGATTATATACCTGCCATCAATATTTGTGGCAGCTCCAAGTGATGTTCCAATTAGAAATACATTAGCACCAATCAACTCTTTATTAGTTAAAGAATCAGTCACAGTACCCTTAAGAATTCCTTGGGCTAAGGATTGTGTTATGCTAAGAAAAAGAATAAGGATGGTAACTTTAATGCAGTAAAATAATTTCATTCGGCCTCTCCTTTGGTGTAATGAAATAGTTTTGAAGGGATTGGTTTTTGTCTGGGCGTAGCTTCGCCCCTTGAGTCACATAACTGTTTACTTTATCGGTAAAGTAAACGAAAAAGCACATCTCAAAAAAAACTAAAAAAATCTACATTGTCAAGAAAAATTTTTTGATAGAATGAATTATTTATGATTTTTTGCGAAAATAGCTCGAAATCAAACTATTTTTTTAGAAAATCACCAATAATATTTGCAGCGGATTTAAACCACGGATCGAACAACCAAAATGTGTGAGGTGTATTGGGTAAGGTCTCAATCTTGTATTTAATTTTATGTTTTTCAAAAAGAATTACCGCAGAATCTCTTCCTGCATGGAATCTGGATATTGAGCTATTGATGAATAAGAACTCCGGACTGTTATCATTTATATAGTTTATCGGTGAAGCTTCAATCCATAGTTTTGGATTTTCTTTAAATGATGTACCGAACCAGAGTTTTCCGACTGATGGATATAAATCAGAAGTATCCTTTCCGCTTTCTGCTGGATGACTGAAATCAAGTATGCCATCGAGGTCTATCACCGCGCTCACTTTTGATGAAATACCCAATAAGTAGTCAGATTCAAATTTTGGGATATTATTTGTAACACCACATAATGCCGCTAAGTGTCCGCCAGATGAACAACCTAATAAAGTCACTTTTGATGAATCTGCATTATATGCTTTGGCATTTTTTTTTAACCATTTAATTGCACTCTTAATATCCTGAACCGCAGCCGGATATTTTGCTTCAGGGGAGAGTCGATATTCTATTGTGGCACACAAAAATCCTTTAGAAGCCACTTTAGAAGCTAATGGATGTTGAAATGATTTATCTCCAGATCGCCATCCACCTCCATGTATAAAGATGACTATTGGTATTGGTTTTTCAGATTCGGTAGGAAAGAATAAATCGAGTTTAAGATTTCTTTTCCCAATCGATTTATAAATTAAATTGGATACTTCCATCACATTCGCTGGAATTTCTTTTTTAGTAATTTTTATAAAAGGAAATCTTACTAACTCTTTTTGGTAATATCCATATACGGTATATGAAGAATCTTTTGGAATTCCTTCATCAGAAATATATGACTGAGGGAAAACTAAAATGGTGAACAGAATATACGCAATGATAAATTTACTTTTCATTAATCTTATCAAGCCATTTGGGATAATTATCTAAGACTACTTGCGGATCATAAACATACCAGACATAGCCGATCCTTCGTTCTCTTTCAACTTCTGAAAATGAATAAACAATATTTCCATCTCTATTGCAGAATATTGGGAGGTGAGTTTCTAGACTATAATATCTAGCCCATATTGGTTTTGCATTTGTATCTTTAACAACAATTTTATCTTGATCTGAATTTCGATATTGATACTCTGAATGCGGAGCACTAATTGTCTCCACTTTAATTCCAAATATTTTCGATGATTTAAACCAACTTACTGCGGATTGTATAGACTTAATTATTCTTTCACTAGGTTTTTTCAAGGACATTAGAAATTCAACTATCTCCGAACTTTCGCCATTGCAAATAGCAGCAGGTTCATATGACCTAGCATTTTCTGGAACTAGAGTAATGTTGTTATGTTGCTGGCACCAGACTAAAAGTTTATCACCTTCTTTTATTTGTGAATTTAATATGCACTCAATCCCCTTTTCAAAAGAAATAAAAACTTTTTCATATAGTTTCTTATCGAGAATATTATATTCATCCTCTCTATTTACGATTCGTTGTAAAACTTTCATCACCCCAATCATCGCACCATCATTAAAAGTTATATACTTACGATATCCACTTGTGTCAGGATAAAATTGAGGCCATCCCCCACTAGAATATTGCGCTGATATAATAAATTTAATTCCCTCTGTAAAAGCGATTTTATATTTTTCTTTTTTCGAGATACTATATGTTTTTGCTAAATAGTTCAGATGTGAGAATGTAGCAGAATTATCAAAACAGGTATTAAAAATATTCTTTGAATTCTTTATTGCATCTGCTTGTTCACTAGTTAAAATTGCCTGCATATCATAATTCTTCGGCCATCCGCCATTATTTTTTTGATACAACAAGATATTATCAGCAATTTTTTCAAATTCTTTGGCTGAATATTTTTTTTGATCTTCCAAAGGTTCAATCAGTTTATCAGTATCCTTTATATCATTCCAATGATGTGCGCTATTCTCAAATTCGAATGTATCTATGATGCTGAATGTTTCATTCTTTTTCTCCTGTGCGAAGTTATTTAAATGAATCATAATAAGTATTAAAGACAGTACTCTACATTTCATAGGTATTACAAAATAAAATCTAAATAGAATTTGAAAAATACTTATTTAAATATTATAAATTCTGAGACAATTACTCTTTGATTTTACAAGATTATTAACATCTTTTTGTTGTTTGGCAATGATGCGGCTGACCTGCCCCCAAAAAAGAGATCCAATTGTTAAATTAGGATCAAAGGAGAAAAAGCTTGGGGGAAGACTTTCTGCTAACCAAAATATAAAACCCTACGAAAAAGGCAAACCTATCTTGACTGTGCCAAAAGAAATAGCACCTATTTATGATTGGGATGTCTATTAAGTAAGAGAAATAATATAAAGCTGTTACTAATAAAGGCGTTTCTAGTTGTGATAATTTGTGGATATTTTGAGAAATACTGATAACTCCTTATAAAATAAGGGACTTGGCGGAGAGGGTGGGATTCGAACCCACGGTACCCTTGCGGATACACTACCTTTCCAGGGTAGCCAATTCAGCCACTCTTGCACCTCTCCGAATTTGTGTTTCAAATATATCGAATCAATCTAACTTGGCAAAACAATTTGAGGTTTTTAATAACTAATAAAATTTATTTTGTTAATTTTACCTTGTTGATTTTTGGAAAGGTGGCAGAGCGGCTGAATGCGGCGGTCTCGAAAACCGTTATATCGGGAAACTGATATCGAGGGTTCAAATCCCTCCCTTTCCGCTCGATCATTAATCATAAAAAAAAATACCGCTACTAAGAGCGGTATTTAATTTACTTAAAAGTTTAGATTAGTAAATGTACTCACTACCGAAAATATTCAGCTTTCCATTTACGTGTTTATTTTTATCGAGTATTGTATAAGTATTACCTGTCACTTCAATAATACCAGTATGGCAAATTCCACAATCCTGATTTGGAGGATGTGTGCCACCTTCTGCTACTGTTTTTGGTAATGGATTTCCTGTAGCAACATCCCCATGACAAGTACCACAAGCCGAACCTTGCGATTGAGCAGTAAAGGATACTATATTATCTAAATTACCATTTTTAAAGAAACCATGACAGTAAGTATTAGCACATGTTCCAGCATTTGAGTCAAATGAAGGGTTAGGTATAAAATTTCCTAAACTTGGTTGATAATTAAAACCACCAGACACATTTGTAATTAATCTAGTAAAAGAACCGAATACTAATTCAGCACCAGCTGTCTGATCAATATGAATTGGATCTGAAAAGCCATTTGGTATTGTATGGCATTCAGTACATTCAACAACTAAACCAATTCTATTATCCATTAAATGTTTAGAATGTGCACCAACTCCTCTTTCACTTGAGAGTATTGCCCCGCTTGTAGCTCTTGGAGGAGCAATTCTCAAAGGATTAGCAAAATCACCATGGCACGTATTACAAGCTTCCGGTCCACCAGGTGTTGTATGACAATCATAACAACTCGACCCAGCTGTTCCACCACTATAATTCGCAGAATGACACTGCTGACATTGTTTCATATCCCAATTATTATCAGCAATTATATTTCCATGGAAATTGGGTGAGGTTGGATTTACTATTCCATCTTTATGCAGAGCTAATTCCGGTACTGTAGTATTAAAGTCTTCTTTTAATTCACTACAACTTATAAAAAGCATTGAGCCTAAAAAAATTGTTAAATATAAAATTAAATACTTCATTAGTTTTTCCGTAAAAATATTTTCAGTTTTAATAAATTACTGTACTCCATGGCAGTAACCACAGAAACCAACACCTGGTTGAGATTGCGGTGAAGCACTTGTATGACAATTATAACATACGGATGAATTATCGTTATGCCAATCACCCTCCTCACTATCATTCATAAAACCAACAGGATGAGTTTTGGGATTTGTACCTTTGATTCCATCAGCATCAAAATGGCAAGTAATACAAGTAGGATCCGCACCATTAACGTCATGACAAGACATACATCGCTCAATATCCCGCTTAGCTAAGATTGCGTGATCTCCACCACCGGAACCAACACCAAAAGTTTTAAAGTCTGATTTCAAGTGAGAAGCAGGTACGATTCCGCCAAAAGCAAAATCCTGATCCTCTGACTGATGACACTCAACACAGAATGTTTCTGTTTGATGGCAAGTCTGACATTCAGATGTTTTGCCGCGCGAATCTATTCCGTGTGAGAATCTGTAATTAAGTTCATGCACACGATTGATCGCCTGTACTTTTGCACCATCAACAAAATTGCTTGGATAATACGGTTGATAGAAATCATTAAGAGTATTTGTTTCAGTAATTCCAGTAGTTGCAACATGGCAATCTTCACAACTTTGATTATCATGACACATTACACAATTTGCATTAAACTCAAGAGCAGCAAATTTATGCATTTTTGCAAAGTTAACAACTTGATGATCCTGTGGTTTTAAGTTTGCAGTTGAGATATGACAAGATTCACAAGCATTTGAGGCTACTGTTTTATCATTGTGGCATGAATAGCAGGTTTCCATTTTGGGATGAGCACCTGCAGATTGCCAGCTATAATCAACTTCACTTATTCCCTTGTGGCAGGATTCACAATTAACATCTTTGTCTGTCAAATGAATTTTATGATTGAACAATAATTCAGATTTGGTTTTAACAAGTGCTTCATAATTATCATCATAATGACAAGTTGAACATTCTTCTTCATTATCAACTTCGTGACAAGCAGAACAATTATCGTGATTTGGAAATAGTGAATCGTTCAAACTTACACTTTCGGTTGCTGCAGAATGGCAGGATTGACAATCAGCCAAATCTTTGTGAAGTGAGTGTGAAAATTTAATTCTACCTTCATTTGTAACAAGTTTAATGTCTTCCGAAGAATCCATGGCACCAATTAAAAGGAATGTAATCATTCCTAAAAAAACAAACAGATATAAAACTTTTAATTTTTGCATATTTAGAATCTTAGATGTTTAAGTTAAACCAGTAGTTAAGTTTGAAGAACAATCTTAAATCATTCTTATAAATTTTGTTATCCATATACTGTCCTTGTAAATCGAAGGATAGCATACGGAATGGACGAATATTAGTTCCAACCATTAATGTAGTAATGTTATTTGCTTCAGCATCAGGATTTAGTTTATAATTGGTATAAGACAATCCAACCGAAGGTGTTAACAACCCTTCAAAAAAAGTATAGCCGGTATATAACGAAACAGCATCCAATTCTCCTGCATAACCAAATGTTTTACGATAATTTATATTTCCGTAAGCTGTGGAAATACCGAGTCCAACTCTTTGAGAATTTTCGTCCTTATACTGAACGTTTCCGAACTTACCTAATAGAGTAAAAGTTTTGCTGATTTGATAGTCTGCACCAAGTTCTATTTCGTGAGTATTTCCATAATCAAATACAGCAAATATTGAGTTGTATCTTATTTTTGGTTCACGATAATTGTAATAAAGATTTAGTGCCCAATTTTCAACTGCTTCTGTTCGTGCATCAAATTCAAACTTGGATGTTTGATTGAAGTTTAAATCATAATCATAACGGGTAAAGATAGAAACTAAACCTTTTTGATTGTAATTGACTTCACCGGTAATAAATTCATACTGATTAGATTTATTTTCAATATCAACTTCAATAAGATTTAAATCCGGGTTTAATCTGTTAACGGTATACTTCTGTGGTTGAAAATTTTTATTTACATAACCTACACCAATTTGAAAATTAGGAATTACAGTGGTTGTAAACTTTCCGCCATATAAATAATTATCTTCAAAATTTTCGATAAGCTTGAATTCTTGATATGCTGGAACATTTCCACCAAAATATGCATTTAGTTTGTACTCCGCTTTCTTTAAAGTAAGTGACGCACCATCATAAACGCCACCAGCAATGCTATTGATGATTGGCTGTCTACCTAATCTAACTGTAGCTACGTCCATAATATCCCTGGCTTCTAAATACAGGTTATAAAACCTTAACCTTGGATCAGATTGCATTTTGGACATAACATCTGTTTCAAAATTAAGATATGATCTTACGGATACTTTACCATAGTTTAAATTAAGGTTCAACATCTCATAAGCTCTTAAATACTGTTCGGAAGAATTGAGTGAGTCATATCTTTCAAAAGTATAAAGAGAACTTGAGAATCTTCCATTAATATTTTGAGCTGAAATAAATGCGGTAGCTCCTATAAAGAGCAAAAGTATTAATTTTTTCATTTAATTTTCTGTAAGAATTATTCTCTAATAAAATTAATTTTGAGTTTTTGGTACTGAGTGTTTGATCTTCTGCCAAGCTTCATCAACGTTCATATCAACAAATGTAGGACTTTCAACATTATGACATCCAATACAAAAACTTTCAAGTTTATCATGCATAACCAATCCATTCTTTATAGCCAAATCTTTGTCTTTCATTACTTTCATATCTTTATAATCAGATCCTGCTCCGTGACAAGTTTCGCACTGCACACCATCTTCAACTTTAAATTTCTTACCTTTTAATGATGCATCAATATTATAACCCGAAACGTGACATTTCAAACATTCAGGCGTTTCAACTGCTAAAGTACTAAACCCTTTTTCTTTTGCGATTTGATTAGCTTTATCTGTCTTTAGTGTCTCATAAGCTTTTGAGTGTTTGCTGTTTTGCCAGATGGATAGTTGGCTGCCTTGTTTTTCTGTTTTATGGCACATTGCACACGCTTCCACACCAATATATGAATGACCGTTTTGAGCTTGAATTAATATGAAAGGTGTGAGAATAAGTGTAGCAAGGATGTAAGTAAAGAGTTTCATAAGACCTCCTAAATGATGAATAAATCCTGATGCAATATTCAAAGAATTATTGATAAAGGCAACTAAAAACAAAGTTGATTATTAAATAATCGACATATTAATTATTTGCCATTTTATCTAATTAGCAATTTATGACAATTTAGGTACCAAAAAAATTATTTGATTTTAATTAGTCGATTGAATGATCATTCTTTAATTTGAAAAATTTGATCAACATTCTCCCAATACTGATAATTGTTATAATCAATCTTACCCCTAACGATATTGTTAATAGTTTGAATTGCCACCAAGGTTTTGAATTTAAGAAACGAATATTTTTCATTATGTTTGTGTAGCAAAAAATATCGTTAAAATATTTTTTGTCTGATTTACTTCTTTGATTTCTTTCTATCATAGAATAATCAGATAATATGGACAATTCTCTAATTAAACTAAAAATTCTATAATGTTTAAAATGACTGCTAATAATTTAACTGTTAAAGATTCCTCTGTACATGGAATGGGCCTTTTTTCAACTATGGATCATAAAGAAGGACAAATAATTACAATAATTAGTGGAGAACTTATTGATGCAGATGAATGTGTGAAAAGAGAGGATGAAGGAAATGTTTATATTTTCTATAAAGATGACGATGAATATATTGATGCTTCAAATCATTCACAGTTGAGATATTTGAATCATTCCTGTAATTATAATTGCGATATTGATGAAGATGAAAATGGGAATCTTATATTATTTGCAGCAACTGATATTCGTTCAGGTGAAGAGTTAACCATAGATTACGGTTATGATGAGATTTATGATTATTGTTCCTGTTCTAACTGTGAAAATAAATCAGAACAAAATGATACCGAATGAGCTAAGTTAAAATCTGCGTATATAGAGCTATTTCTTCTAAAACTGATGAAACTCTTAAACATTCACTCATTGAACCGCTGAAAACTATTGCTTTTCCTTTAACGTGCACTTCAAAAGCAAATCCTCTTGCTTTTTCAAAACTGCATTTTGTTGCAATTATAAGCTGTGCTATTACTTCCTCAAATGTATGCCAGTCGTCATTATATAGTACAACTCTTGAGGAGAGATTAACATCCGATATCTCTTCAGTAGTTATTTCAACTTGTTTAGTTTCATCAGGTTTTAATTCCATAATTAAAAAATACTTAAATGATTTTTTTTATAAAAGCACAACTAAAAATTACATATTCCTCACACAATAAATTCAATTTTAATAATAAACTCATCTTATAATTGATTTTAGAACACTGTGTCTTTATATTTTTGTATCAAAAACTAAGAACTTTACGGAGGTTAAATGAAAATAGCAGTATGTGTTAGTCATGTACCAGACACTGCTACAAGAATAAAAATCGGAGCGGATAGAAAAACAATTGATCCAACCGGTGTTACTTATATCATAAATCCTTATGATGAATTTGCAGTTGAAGAAGCACTTAAAACTAAAGAAAAAATCGGCGGCGATTCGATTGTATATGCTATCAGCGTTGGTGGCGATACGAACAAAGAGTCGATCCGAAAGGCATTAGCAATGGGTGTTGATGAAGGTATTCTTCTAAAAGATGACTCTATAAGAGATTCTTTTGGAATTGCTCACGCTCTTGCAGATGAAATTAAATCACTTGGATGTGAGATTGCATTCTTTGGCAAACAGTCTGTTGATTTTGACAACTCAATTACCGGACAAGTTACGGCAGAATTACTCGGTTATAATTGTGTTCCGGTTGTAGTTGATTTTAAATTAGAAGGCTCAAAAATTACAGCTGAACGAGAAATTGAAGGCGGAAGAGAAGTTGTTGAAACTGAATTACCTGCAATAATCACAACTCAAAAAGGATTGAATGAACCACGTTATGCTTCTTTAAAAGGGATAATGGCCTCAAAGAAAAAAACTATTGCGGAAAAAGCTGCGGCACAATCTCCAAATCATTCTGAGATAATTGATATGAACCTTCCAACCTCTAAGCAACCTGGAAGAATATTGGGAACAGACAGCAGCGCGGTAGCTGAATTAGTTAAATTATTAAGAGAAGAAGCAAAGGTTATATAGGCAAAATTATGGCAAATAAAATTCTAGCAATCTTAGAGCAAAGAGAAGGCTCATTAAAAAAAGTTTCATATGAAGTAGCAAGTGTTGCATCAAAATTAGCGAAAGAATTAAATCTTGAAGTTGAAGCAGTTGTTGTAGGAGCTGATGTAAATGATCTTAACAATATTTCTAAATATGGTATTCAAAAAGTTATTCATTTAAAAAATTCTGAATTTAGTAATTACACTTCTAGCGGATATACAGAAGCTATCAGTAACTATTCGAAAGAAGTAAATGCAGTTTGTTTAATTGTCGGTAACACATCACTAGGAAATGATCTTGCTCCGAGATTAGCAGTTAAGCTAAACTCAGGATGCATTACGGATTGTGTAAATCTTCAGGTAGAGTCGGGTGAAGTTATTGCAACTCGTCCAATTTATGCCGGAAAAGCTTTTACTAAAGCAAAATTATCTTCAGTTGTAAAAGTATTTACAATCAGACCGAATGTATTTAAAGCTGAATTAAATGAAAATGAAACCTGTAATATTGAAATAAAAGAGATATCCTCTCCAAACCTAAAATCGAAAGTTGTTTCTTTCAAAAAATCGGAAGGAAAATTAGATGTTGCAGAAGCAGATATTATTGTTTCTGGCGGAAGAGGAATGAAGGGACCGGAAAATTTCAATCTCATAGAATCTCTTGCTGATTCACTTGGTGCTGCAGTTGGTGCTTCCCGTGCTGTTGTTGATGCCGGCTGGAGACCTCATCGTGAGCAGGTTGGGCAAACAGGAAAAACTGTCTCCCCTTCTTTATATGTTGCCTGTGGAATTTCCGGTGCAATTCAGCATCTTGCAGGAATGTCTACATCGAAATACATTGTTGCAATTAATAAGGATAAGGATGCTCCAATTTTTAGTGTTGCCGATTATGGGATTGCTGGAGATCTTTTTGAAATTTTACCAGTGCTTACAGAAGAAATAAAAAAAATTCGTTCATAATATAGCAGGCTAAAAAGTTGGATAAAGTTCAGTGTGAAATATTAGGTTTGTCAACCAACCCATCAACAGGTGGAGCTTACGCAATTTTATTAAAAGAAATTGAAGGCACACGCAGGTTACCAATAATTATTGGTGCCTTTGAAGCACAGGCAATTGCTCTTGAGATGGAAGGTATAAAACCTCCAAGACCGTTAACTCATGATCTGTTGAAAACTCTGGTTGATAATCTTGGTGCAAACGTTGTAGAAATAATTGTAAATGAACTTAAAGAAAATACTTTTTATGCAAAAATAATTCTGGAAGCCTCCGGACTAACTAATGAAATTGATGCACGGCCAAGCGATGCTATCGCATTGGCTGTGCGCACTTATGCACCTATTTATGTTAGTGAAACAGTCATGAGTACAGCTGCATTCATTCCCTCAGATGAGACTGATATACCGGGATTTGAGAGTTCTGATTTTGAATCTGATAAAAAACCACTATCAAAAGAAGCCCAACTTGCAGCGTTACAGGATAAACTGCGCGAAGCTTTGGAAAGTGAAGAGTTTGAACGTGCAGCAAAATTAAGAGATGATATTAAACGGTTATCACAGAATAATTAGTTAAAAACTTTTTTGCCAATTTCGCATTCTATGCATTTATTTTTAATACAGTAGTTTCTAAAAAGATCAATCATTCCCTGATAATATACACTTCTGAATTTTTCGTTCTTTAATCCGAGTATATCATTAATCTGATCAACAAGATGATTACCTTCCTTTTGATAATAATTAAGGAACAAATTTAAAACTTTTTGAGATAGATCTTTATCGCCATGAATTTCAAAGTAGACTGAATAAATTGGGAGAATAATATTTATTACAATTTCATCAGCTCTTCCAAGTCCAATAAAATAATTTAACTTTGTCTTTGTTTCTTTATTAAAATTGTAATGCCCAGCCCAATAGCCCTCTCCTTTAATAATGATTTCGTTTCTTAGTTTGGTAATCAGCTTATTGATATCTGAATTTTGTTTAAAAATATTAATTATCCTAATAAATTGTTCGTGAATGATAATTTTTTCAAGCAATCTAGCCCCAGCCGCAATTCTAATTGTTGGAAAATTTTGTGGTCGCAGTTTAAAAAAGTTCCATTCGTTTTTGTTTAGCAAGCCTGAATCATAATTATTCTTAATAGCCATCCATAAATCTAAACTGTTTCTCATATATTCGGAGGTTTCCTCGTTTGCAATATCAACTACATCTGGAAACATGCCGCTGATATGAAAAAGAATACTTTCGATTTTTTCTTTGTTTAGATCATCAATAGTTTTAAAGAATTTAATATCCACTGCCTTGCTTAACTTCAACATTATGTCTTTGTTTTTAGAATAACCAAGAGCTTCAAATAATTGTTCATAGTAAAGCTGTTGCCATAATTCTAAATGTTCAAAATCCTTCTGTACGTATTCTCGATTAGATATTTCTTTATGAAAATCGTGAAATACTTTTGGCTCTTTAATTTGAAGTTCATTTAATAAAACAATTTCCTTAAGCCGTTCAATATTCTTTTCACATTTTTTTCTAAACCTTAACAATCCAAGATTTTTTAAATAACTTAACTTTTCTCTTCTATCAACATTATGATTTAGTTGAGAGCATGGCATTTTAATTTCATCTTCAGATTGAATTGCCTTTAAATCCTGCTGGATATTTTGCTTAATCGTAGCAGATAAATATCCTTCCAATGATAGCGTTGGAACTTTTCTGCCGCTTTGAGTTACAACAAATGGATAAGATGAATCATTGGAAAGGACTGCATGAAGTATTACTTTATTGTATCGCTGATTAAGATTGTGTCCGTGGGCTTTCCAATCAGAATGTAATGTGTCTATCTCAACATCACCTGCAAATGTAATGTTACCGATCTTTATTCTGGCATGCCTGTAATCAGGGCCCGCTTCATCAGTGTTCCTAACTCCACAATCGATTATTTCTATTGATAAGCCCTCAGCAGTTGTAAGAGAAGCATCAATTCGTTTCTCTTCCCAGATTTTGTAGATAAGCTCTTCTGGAATTTTAGGATTGGTTTTCAATAGTTTACCTTGATTTGAATTTTAGAGTATCAAATATTTCTTTTATTGATTCCTCAGTTCAAATCTATTACTTTTTTAATCATAACTAAAGAGAATATTTTGGTAGTAAAATTATAATAGTAGAATTTTTATGTGATTTTTAATTACCTGAACTTATCTTATTCAAAGAAACTATTTCATCACGAGCTACTTCAGCAAAATCTTCTCCACTACTCTTATATATGATACCACGGCTAATATTTACTAAATAATTTTTACGCTTATTCTCACTAAATGTTTTACTCACATCTTCCAGACTTCCACCTTGTGCACCAACGCCAGGTAAAAGAATTGATAGATTATCAAAATTGCTAATATTTGCTTTTAGTTCTTCAAGTTTTGTTGCACCAAAAACAATTCCACAATTATGATTTGTGTTCCATTCACTAACGCTCTGTAAAATGTTTTGATATAAAAATCTCCCATCCTTTAATTCTAACTTTTCAAAATCAATTGCACCTGGATTTGATGTTAAAACCAATACAAAATTCATTTTATCAGTAAAATCTAGAAAAGGCTGTAAAGAATCTTTACCCATGTATGGATGCAATGTTATTGCATCAAACCTAAAATGATCATAAACAGATTTTGCATACATTTCGGAAGTATTCCCGATATCACCACGTTTAGCATCCGCAATGGATAATATATCCTGTGGAATAAGTTCTACGGTTTTCTCAAGCTCAGTTATACCTTTAGCACCAGCTCGTTCATAAAATGCAAAATTAATTTTATAAGCAGCAGCATAATTTTTAGTAGCGTTAATTATTGATTTATTGAACTTGAAAACTCCATCAGGGTCTTTTCTTAGATAAGAAGGAATCATATTTATATCTGTATCCAATCCTACACAGATAAACTTTCCCTCATTATTTTTATTAAGAATTTTTTCTTGTGATTTCATAATACCTTCTAAGTGTAGTTTTTTCTGTTACGGTAAACATTCGCAATTATACCGAGCATAAACATGTTTACGAGTAAAGAACTTCCACCGTAACTAACAAATGGAAGCGGAATACCGATTACAGGTAATATCCCAACAACCATTCCGATGTTAATTAAATAATGGATAATGTATACTGAAAGAATTCCAATTATGGTTAAACTTAAAAATTCATCTTTAGTAGTTGATGCAATTTTTAATATTCTTAAGAACAAATAAAGAAATAGTATCAATACAATCATTGAACCAATGAACCCAAATTCTTCTCCTATAACACAATAAATAAAATCCGTCCATTGTTCTGGTATGTATTGCAACTGAGTTTGATTGCCTTGCAGAAACCCTTTACCAAACAATCCACCTGAACCGATTGCTACTTTAGCTTGAATTGTATTATAACCAGCGCCAAGTGGATCAGTATTTGGATCTATGAATGATTGAATTCTTTTTTGTTGATGTGGGCTTAAAGCATTGTAGAGGTAATCAGTAAAAAATCCAGCAGCTAAATTCAAAGCGAAAATTGAACCACTAAAAAAAACATCCTTTCGAAATAGGATCAACATAATCAAAACTAAAATTAGTGAAGCAAGAAAATAATAGAATCCAAAAATTGCAGCTATTGCTACAAAACCAGGAGACAGTACAATGAATAATCCAAAAAGACTTATACCTTTCCAGAATATCAGAATTAATATTGTCCCTAAAAAAACCATTGAAGTTCCCATATCGGGCTCAAGTAAAATCAACATCACAGGAATGAATCCAATACCCAAAGAAATTATTATATCTTTAAATGAATCAATATCAGTATTTTTTCTACTCAGGTAGGCTGACATGGCCAGTACAGTCCCGATCTTACCGAACTCAGAAGGTTGAAATCCAAATGGACCTAAATCCAACCAGCTTCTTGCACCAGAAACTTTCCGTCCAATAACCATTACAACTACTAAAAGTAAAAGTGATAACAAATAAGTTGGTGTTGTAATCATCCGAAAAGAATTTGTAGGTAAGGAGTAAGTAATGAAAAAAATAATGAAAGCAGCTACACTAAAAACTAATTGCCTATTAAAATTTCCACTCATGGTTGGATGATTAAACGTAGAACTATAAATGGCTGCTAATCCAATTAAAATCAGAAGAGAAACAGGAACAAAAATTCCGAAATCAAATTTATCGCTAAACTTATAATCAATCCTCAAGTTTTACCCCGGCAATGATTTGATTATCATCTTTTTTTAATTCATTTTTATTTAGAGTTTCCTTTTTGAGGTAAGCTTCAATCATAGCTTTAGCTATTGGCGCTGCATGTGTTCCACCAAATCCAACATTTTCTACAACCACTGCAATTGCAATTTTTGGATCTTCTGCAGGAGCAAAACAGACAAACAAAGCATGATCTTGCCCATGTGGATTTTGTGCAGTACCTGTTTTACCGGATATATCGATATCAGTCATTTTAATATGAGTAGCTGTTCCTGATCCATTTACAACAAGGAACATGCCTTCTTTTACAATATCGAAAACTCCTTGTTTAATTCCTGTGGTTATTTCAGGAAATTTGTAAGGAATAATTTGTCTTGTTTTGTCATCAAGATAGCCCTTAACTATATGCGGTTGGAATGATTTGCCATTGTTAGCAATTAATGCAACATACTTTGCAAGTTGAAGAGGAGTAACACTTACTTCACCTTGCCCGATCCCTAAACTTGCCATAATACTTCTTGGCCACTTTTCACCGTACATTTTTACATAATAATTCTCACCGGGAATAAAACCTGCAGCTTCTTCACCAATATCAATCCCTGTTTTTGATGCAAATCCAAATTTAAGAGCGTACTCTTTCCACTTATCCAATCCAATCTTATAAATCAAATGATAGAAAAAACTATTACACGATTTTTCAATGGCGTGAACAACATTAACTGAACCATGATTACCATGACATTTAAAAAATCTGCCAAATGTAAATCCACCACCGCAGTTTATTGTAGTTGAAGGTGTTATGATACCCATATCAAGCGCCGCAATGGCTGCAAGCATTTTAAATGTTGAGCCTGGTGGTTTTAATGACATTGTGGCACGATTGAATGATGGCTTCTCAGGATTATTATAAAGTTCTTGTAAAAATTCTCTGGACGTTACATACGAAAATTGATTAAGATCATAATCAGGTGCGCTCACTAATGCTAATATTTCACCGGTCTTTGGTTCGATGGCAACAATAGCACCGCGTTTGCCAATCATTTTTTCTTCAGCAACTTTTTGAACATCGGCATCATAAGATAAAACAAGATCTTTTCCTTTTATTGAATTTTTATCTTGACTTCCTTCTTTATACTTACCAATTTCCTTACGCTTAGAATTTACAAGCACATAATTAAATCCCTTTACACCTCTTAAATCTTTTTCGTATTGCTTTTCAATTCCATTATGGCCAACATAATCACCTGGGACATAATAATCTTTTTCTTTACTTAATTGATTCGGAGAGATTTCTTTTGTGTATCCAAAAGAATGTGAGCCTTTAATACCAATTGGATAACCACGCTGCATCTCAACAATATAATCAACACCAGGCAGATGTTCTTGATTCTCTTCTATCCATGAAACTACTTCGAAACCAACTCCTCTTTTAATTCTAATTGGAATGTACTTAGAATATATTCGATTCTTTTTTAGTATGGATGCAACATATCCGGAATCTGATCCGATTATTTTATCAATAAGTGGATTTAGTTTTGGATCGTAATCAGATGGAGTGATTCGCAAGGTATATGCTGGAATATTATCCACCATAACTTTTAAATTTCTATCATAAAAAACGCCGCGGAATGGAATTTGTTCAATCGCTTTTATACTATTATCTGCTGATTTCTCTTCGTATGCTTCTTGATTCAGAATCTGCATCTGAAAAAGCCTGAAAGACAAAACACCAAACAGAATTATCACAAAAGCATAAATAAAAGTTCTTCTGCTTATTGAAGCAAAGTTAACGGATTTCAAAACATTTTCCTCTTAGGATAAAATATCATTCCCATCAAAGCTAAAGCAGCAGTATAGATAGCAGGAAGTAATGCATATTGAAAGAAAAGTAAAAATATGTTTGAATTAAAGTTTATTGATGAAAAGAATGCATTAATTGTTGAATCTATTAATGATGAAAGCAATACAATTAATGCAAAGTTATAAGAAACTAGATTTTGGTCCTGTTTATTTTCGGATGAGAAATATCCTGCTGTAAATCCAGCCATCGTTTTGGCAATCATAGCACTTCCTAATAAACTTCCAGTAATGATATCAAACAAAAAACCATAAGTAAATCCTAAAAGTGATCCATAAATTTGACCTTGTGTAATTGAATAATAAACCAATAAAATTATTATCAGGTCCGGGATAACAGTATCAATAGCTAGGAGAGGAACAATTGTTGTTTGAATTAATAACAAAGGAAAGAAAAGAAGAATAGAGATAATATATTGTGATTTTATCATTGTCTGTTTAATAAATTAAATTCTATATCATCAATCTCTTTACTCTTAACAATTCCAAGAATAAAAACATTTTCTGTTTTTTGAAAATCAACAAAAGGCTGAACTTTTACTTCATTAAAAATTCCCTTTTCAACATTCCCTATTTCGTATACCAACCCTACCGGTAATGGAAATGGTATGATTGAGCTGATCTCAGATGTTACAATTCTATCACCTTTTTTAAGATCAAATGTTTTTGGAACATTGATCATTACCAACCATTCACCATTCCATTTCAATACAGCGTTTTCTCTTGTACGTTCACTTTTAACCGTAACTTTTAAATCAACATTAGTTAGAGTTCTTGCGATCGAATAATTATCGGCAGTGGAATAAATTATACCTACCATTCCTTTATCAGTTATAACAGGCATTCCAACTTTTACGGATTGATTATTTCCAGCATTAAGAGTTATAGTTCCCTGAGATTTGGTTAATGATTTCGAAACAATAGTCGCCGATATAAGCGGAAATGTGGACGAATCTTTTAATGCAAGTAATCCTTTTAAATCTTCATTTACTATTGCGTACTCGCGGAGTCTGCTTAAATGCAACATCATTTCAGCATTTGTTCGGCGCAGATTTTCATTTTCATTTTTAAGATTGCTGATATTAAAAACGTCTGTAAATACTGAGGTGACAGTTGCAAAAGTTCCAAAAGCAATTGAGCGTACTTTTTGTATTCCCTGTGAACTATTTTGTGAGAGCAGAATGAGGCTGACAATTAATAAAACTACAAGTACAATATATTCCTTAAAATTTTCCCATACAGAAACAAAAAATCTTATCATCAATATCTTCTGTTACGTATTAAAACCTTAGAATAGTGATTAAGATTATCAATAACTTTTCCGGCACCTCTTACTACCGCAGTTAGCGGATCTTCTGCTACATGAACAGGTAAATTAGTCTCCATTCTAATTCGTTCATCTAATCCTTTCAGCAATGCACCACCCCCGGTAAGCATTACCCCACGATCCAGAATATCTGCCGAAAGTTCAGGTGGGGTTCGTTCTAGAGTTTGTCTTACTGCGTCTACTATCTGCACAACAGCTTCATTTAGAGCTTCCCTGATTTCTACTGAACTTACCTCTGTTGTTTTAGGAATTCCACCAACTAAATCTCTTCCCTTAACCTGAATCGTAATTTCTTCTTTTAATGGAACTGCTGAACCAACTTCACACTTTATAGCTTCGGCTGTTCTTTCTCCAATAAGTATGTTATGATTTTTTTTGAAGAATTGCATGATAGCATAATTCATTTCATCACCGGCTATACGTATGGATTCTTCATTTACGATACCCGATAAAGCAATAACAGCAATTTCCGTTGTTCCTCCACCGATATCAATAATCATATTTCCAACCGGTGCTTCAACATCAATTCCGATTCCTATGGCCGCAGCCATTGGTTCCGCAATTAGGTGAACTTCTTTTGCTCCTGCATGTTCTGCACTATCCCGGACAGCACGTTTTTCAACTTCAGTTACTCCGCTTGGTACAGCAACAATAACTCTTCTGCTTGCCATAACACTTCCACCGTGCACTCTTTTAATAAAGGCACGAATCATTCCTTCAGCAATTTCAAAATCAGCAATAACTCCATCACGCATAGGACGTGTAACCTTAATTTCTTTGTGCTCCCTGCCCTGCATTTCTTTTGCTTTATTTCCAAGCGCAATTATTCGTTTGGAGTTTTTATCAAATGCAACAATAGAAGGTTCATTTAAAACTATACCCTTACCTTTAACATGGATAAGAGTATTTGCCGTGCCTAAATCTATTGCAATATCATTTGAGAAAAAATCAAATATGCCCATTGTTCCTCTTAATGTT
Source organism: uncultured Ignavibacteriales bacterium (assembly GCA_937858935.1). Lineage (GTDB taxonomy): Bacteria > Bacteroidota > Ignavibacteria > Ignavibacteriales > Ignavibacteriaceae > IGN3. The sequence continues at coordinate 28,592 of CALLZX010000460.1, forward strand.
TAAAGTGCCTTATTCCGGTAAATACCATAGAAATTTTATTTTGATTAGCAGCGTCAATTACTTCCTGATCACGTACTGAACCGCCTGGTTGAATAACTGAAACAGCGCCGCATTTAATTATTTCAATTAATCCATCAGCAAATGGAAAAAATGCATCTGAAGCTGCTACAGACCCGGATAAATCTAATCCGTGTTCTTTAGCTTTCATAACTGCAATCCTTGCTGAATCTATTCTAGACATTTGTCCAGCACCCACACCCAAAGTTGCTTTATCTTTAACATAAACAATTGCATTGGATTTTGTGTGCTTTGCGATCTTCCATGCAAACTTAAGATCCTCAAGTTCTTCTTCTGATGGATTTTTATCTGTTACTATCTTTAATTCATCTTCTTTTAAAGAGATAGAATCAGAATCTTGTACCAGTACGCCACCGGGAATTGAACGAAAAGTTTTACCTTCGCTCAAAACAGATTTTTTCTGAATTACAAGTCTTCTGTCTTTTTTCTTTTTTAGAATTTCCAGCGCACCATCACTAAAAGATGGAGCACTAATTATCTCTAAAAATATTTTATTTAGTTCAGTAGCAGTTTCAATATCTACTGTTTTATTAAAAGCAACAATTCCGCCAAAAGAGGAAACGGGATCACATTTTAATGCTCGAATATAAGCTTCAAAAGGATTCTTACCAATAGCAGCGCCTGCAGGATTATTGTGTTTTATTATAGTGCACGATGTTTCGCCCAGATCTTCACAAAGTTCAACAGCAGCAACCAGATCCAGGATATTGTTGTAAGAAATTTCTTTACCATGAAAAACTGAGAAGTACTCTTCAAAATTACCAAATATTCCTGCACTCTGATGTGGATTTTCTCCGTATCGCAATGACTGATTTAACTCTTCATTTATGCGAAAATGTGTTGGTGAAATTGAGAATTTATTTTCTAAATAATTTGCGATATGAGTATCATAATTTGCAGTATGCGAATAAGCAGCAACAGCAAGTTTTTTTCTCGTTTCATCAGAGATACTACCAGCATTTAATTCGTCAAGAAAAGAATCATACTGTTCTGGATTTGTGAGAATGGATACAAACTTATAATTTTTTGCAGATGCTCTAACCAAACTGGGGCCGCCAATATCAATATTTTCAATTATCTCATCTAAAGTTGATTTTGGATTTGCAGCCGTTTTAACGAAAGGGTAAAGATTAACACAAACTATGTCTATTGCTTCAACGGAATTTTTGATTGCCTGTTTTACATCCGAATCATTATCTCTTCTAAAAAGTATTCCGCCAAATATTTTCGGATGTAATGTTTTTACTCTGCCGTCAAATACTTCCGGAAAACCGGTAATCGAACTAATTTCTGTAACAACAATTTTATTATCAGAAAGTACTTTTGCAGAATTGCCCGTGGCTATTATTTGATAACCATTTTTTACTAAACCATTAGCAAATTCTACAATTTTAGTTTTATCTGATACACTAATTAATGCTAACTTTTTCAATTCAAATTCCTGTTTAACGAGAGCTTTAAAATTCTCTTCAATTTATTATAATAATCCTTTCGGATTCAATCTTAACTCTATTTTCAGCGAATGCTTTTACAACTTCAGGCAAAAGCTGATGTTCAATCTTCAAAACTCGTTCTGCTATTTCTTCCGGATTTTTTACATCAGATATATCAACACACTTTTGGGCAATAATTTTTCCCGTATCATAAGTCTTATCAACCATATGCACAGTTGCCCCGCTTACTTTTGCAGATGAATTAAATACCGCTCGATGAACATATAATCCATACATTCCTTTCCCTCCAAAAGAAGGAAGTAAAGCCGGATGAATATTAACTATTTTATTTTCAAACTTTTCAATTAATTCATTTGGAATGAGTTTCAGATATCCAGCAAGAACAACAAAATCTACTTCAAGTTTTTTTAATATGGAAGTAATATCTTTTTGACTAATTTTGTCATTTTCCTCACCCATAGTAAAAGTATTTATTCCAAATTCTCTAGCTATCTCAAATGCTTTACAGTCAATTTTATCGCTGACTACGGCAACAATTTCAATTAAATTTATTAAATCAGGATAATTTAAGAGAGCGCTTAGATTAGAACCTCTGCCTGATACAAAAACTGCAATTTTCAATTAAAAATACCTGAAATGTTGGCGAAAATTAGCTATTCGGTCAAAAAGAAGCAATGAAAGAAATGAGGAATTAAAATTATTTATTGCTTTCTTCAGGCAGCAACCTCTGCAATGTATATATTTTATTTTCTAGAGAATTTCTAAAATCAAAATCTTCCAGATTATCTATTTGTAAAAGAAATAATTTTGCTTCAATAAATTTTTTCTGATTATAACTATTCCAAGCTCCAACATAATATGCATAAGCATGCACCCATCGTTCTTTTTCAATTTCAGTATTAATACAATCTACTGCATAATCTAATGACTCCTGGAACCTTCTTTGTTTATAACTTATTTGAGATAAATATAGTAAGGCTTCGGCTTTAAGATCACTAGCAATTTTCTTCTGGCCAATGAAATTCTCTATTGAATCCTTGGCAGCAGCTAATTTATTTTGCTTAATAAGGTTTGAGAATCTGATCAATTGGATTTCATTATCGGTCAATTTTCTATCTTCAAAATCGTTCCCCTTACGTTCTGCAAAAAGATCCTCTTCGATATCAGAATTTCCATCAGAAGATTTATCATAATACTTTACAGCTTCTTTTCTATTACCCGAAATCTCTAAACATAATCCAATTTGCATATTTACAAATCCTTTGTAGTCATCATTAACAGCTAATTTAAGGTAATTATTATAATAAACTCTTGCTGAATCGAATTGGTTACGTGCAAAGAAAACGTTTCCTAATAGATAGTTAGAATTAGAAACTACAAATGGGTAGAGATTATCATCAGCATTAATTACAAATCTAAGATGTTTTTCTGCACTTGAAAGATCATTCAGTTCATATTCAATCCATGCAAGTGAAAAATTAAACAATAAATTTTTTGGATATCTTTTAACTAAATTACTTAACAAATCTTTTGCTGCAGGATGATCTACTACAACACGCGAATAGAGTTGAGATAAATAGTACTGCGCATCAATTTTAGAAAACTTACCTTTTTGCACAGTTTTATTAACATAAGTCAAGCCTAATTCTTTATCAGCAGTAATACCAACTAGATTAGCGGCCCATTCCAAGGTGGAAGGAATTTGTGATAATGCAAAGTTATATAATCCTAATCCTAAAAAAGCATCATAAAGATCTGGTCTGAGTTTAACTGCTTCTTCAAGATTTGATTTCATCTGATTGCTTGTCCAAAGTGCTTGCAGATAATTACCGCTTCTAGCTTCAGCAATAGATTTATTATAGTAGATTGAACCAATTAAATATTTTAACTCAGCAGTAGCTTTTTGCGTTAGCTTCAGATTTGCTAATTCGAGTGATTTATCAGAGAAGTATGTAAAAGAATCTAAATTTGTTTCCTGCAGATTACCTAAATAATACCAAAGAAAAATTATTGATTTATAATGATAGCCTCTGGGATCATCGGGACTTTTTTTAATAATTGTATTGAAAGCTTTAAAACCATCTTCCCAATTAAAATTATATATCTTATCTAATCCTACCTGTATTTGTTTATCTGTAACCTGTTGTGAAAAACCTGTTGAGAATAATAAAAAAAGTACAATGGAGATATAATTTATTTTTTTCATTGAAAATTTAAAATACGTTTATATTACTTTTTAGATAAAGATAATTTTAAAGAAGCTTTAACAAATTCTCTGAATAATGGATGAGCTTTAGTTGCCCTTGATTTTAGTTCAGGATGAAACTGACAAGCTACAAACCATTTTTTATCCGGCAATTCAATCATCTCAACTAGTTCTCTATCAGGCGATAAGCCTGACAATACTAAACCTTTTTCAGTTAATACGCTTCTGAACTTGTTATTTACTTCGTATCTGTGCCTGTGTCTTTCAGAAATGTAAGAACTTTGATAAGCTTTAAATGCGAGAGTTTTTTCTTTTATGCTGCATGGATATGCACCGAGCCTCATAGTTGCACCCATATCTTTTATATTCTTTTGATCAGGCATTAAATCGATAACGCTAAATTTATTTTTCTTGAATTCTGAACTATGTGCATTTTTAATTCCGCAAACATTCCTTGCATATTCTATAACCGCACACTGCATTCCAAGACAAATTCCTAAAAATGGAATATCATTTTCTCTAGCGTATTGAACTGCTTTAATCTTTCCTTCAATACCACGTTCACCAAAACCACCTGGAACTAGTATTCCACTTACACCATCTAATAATTTATCTACTGATTCACTTTCTAATGCTTCAGCACTTATAGGGCGAACGACAACTTTGCATTTATTTTCTGCACCTGCATGAATGAATGATTCCATGATACTTTTATAGGCATCCATATGCTCAATATATTTTCCACAAAGTGCAATCTCAACTTTTTCAACTGGATTCTTAACACTTTCTACAAATTGTTCCCAATTGTCAATATTACTTTTTTTATCAGGAAGATGTAATCTTTCTAAAACTGTCTGATCAAATTTTTCTTTGTGAAGAACTAATGGTACTTCATAAATAGATGAACAGTCATATGCAGAAATAACAGCTTTAGATGCTACGTTGCAAAACAGAGCAATCTTATCACGTAAATCTCTGCTTAATTTTTTTTCAGATCTACATATTAAAACATCAGGCTGGATTCCAAGTTCGAGAAGATTTTTTACACTATGTTGTGTTGGTTTGGTTTTTACTTCACCTGCAGAAGCGATATAAGGAACAAGTGTAACGTGAATGTTCATTGTATTTGCCCTGCCAAACTGAAGCATTAATTGTCTCATTGCTTCGATGAATGGAAGACTTTCTATATCACCAACAGTTCCGCCTATTTCACTGATAATTATATCATACTCGCCAAGCTCGCTTAACTTTAACATGCGATTTTTGATTTCATCTGTGATATGGGGAATTACTTGGACCGTAGCTCCTAAAAAATCTCCGCGTCTTTCTTTTGTGATGACTTCGTTGTAAACCTGACCAGTAGTCGTGTTATTTGCACGAGTCATATTCACATCTAGAAAACGCTCATAATGTCCAAGATCTAGATCAGTTTCTGCACCATCATCGGTTACATATACTTCTCCATGTTGAAAGGGACTCATTGTTCCCGGATCAACATTTATATAAGGATCAAATTTTTGTATTGTGACTCTGAAGCCGCGTTGTTTTAAGAGTAAACCGAGAGATGAGGCAGTGATTCCTTTGCCTAAAGACGAAACCACACCGCCTGTGACGAAGATAAACTTAACTTTTTTTCTTGATGACATTTTACTTTTTTTTGCCCAGAAATATAGAGTTACCTGCTAAGATTTCCAATCTGATTTGGAACTAAAACATACATTATTAATTAATTTTTAGAATTACCATCGTCATATCATCGTGCTGGGGTGCTTTTCCTATAAACTTGTTAACATCCGCCATCATTTTCTCCTGGATTTCTGCTGCTGAGGAATTATTCCAAGACTTAGCAATTTCAAACATTCTATCCAAACCGTACTCCTCGCCTTTTTTGTTAACTGCTTCAGTAAAACCATCAGTATAAAAAATAAAAGTTTTACCAGCTTGTATTTTTTCCTCGAATTCCGTTATTACTTTACTGAATAAATCCCCTTTTTCAAGTCCAAGGGCTAATCCATTCGGACTGATCAGATCCACTTTTCCAGTTGTATCGTGATAAATTACAGGATTATGCCCTGCTCTTGCAATTCTAATAAACTTAGATTCTAAATCTACAACAGCATAAATCATAGATATAAATCTGCCTCGTTCTACGTTTTCATAAAATAGTTCATTCATCTTTGTTAAAACTTCTGAAGGTGAATCTGTGTGTTTTGCAATTGCCTTTAAAAATCCTTTTGTTAAAGTCATATAAAACGCAGCTTGTGTTCCTTTTCCTGAAACATCGCCAATAATTATTCCGAGTTTGTTTTTACCAAGATGAATAAAATCATAATAATCTCCACCGACTTCAAAAGCAGGGATACAAATTGACGCAATATCTATTCCTTTTAATATCGGGTTTACTTTAGGTAAAAAACTCATTTGAACATGCCGTGCAACATCAAGTTCTTTTTTTAATCTCTGTCGCTCAGTAATATTCTCAACAAACTTTGGTGTTATCGAATCATAATCTGTAAACTTATCTTTTCTGAACACTAGAATGATTCCTAAAACAAATAGGACAGAGCATATTACTGCTAGAATGTACCACTCATTTTTAAGACTGGTTTCAGTTACAAACAATAATTCGGTTGCTTTGATAAAAAATTTAAATAGTAAAAAGGAAAGCAGAGTAGTTAGTAAATCATATTTGATTAAAATCAGAGTTAATAAGACACCAATAACAAGATTTATTGGAAGTCCTGCAGTCAGCGGACTTACATTTGAATGGATTAATAATGCCCAGGTTAAGCCGCTTACTAAGATAAAGATGATATCATTATTTATATATCGTTTAATTGCGGCAGTAAGGAACATAAAAAAGGCAACTGATAGAATTCCGTAGCCATTAATAACACCCAAGAAAATGTTTAATAAAGGTAGATAAGCTATAACATGAGATTGGGAAGTAAAACTATCACCCACAAATACAACGTTTGAATAATAACTTACGGCATACTGCAAAAGAAAAAATAGTGCAGTTAATCCAAACCCAAATGAAATACTATTAATAATTGATTTTCCAACGGACGAATGATTGATTTTTCTATGATAAATTAAATCCAAAGATCGGAATTTATCATTCCAGATTTCCCTAAAAATTGTTTCACTTACTGCCCAAAGTATGATTGCAGCACCAGCAATAAAAATGCCTCCTAATCCAAGTCCTAGGATAATCGTCCATTCAAATGTGCTAAATCTTTCAAGTAATTCTTTAATTATAAATGAAACCAAAACAAAAATTCCGAAAACGATTGCAATTTTAAAGCCAACTTCGTAGGCTCTAAATCTTTTAAATCCAACTACTAAAACTGAAATGATGATTAGAAGTGTAAAAATTATAGTAGTAGCAACTTCAAATACATCGGTTTCACTATTCATATATTCATCTGGCACAATTGCCTGAATAGAAAAATTTGATAAACGATCACCAACAACTTTGGCTTTTAGAACATAATTAATAATTGATTTATTTTTTGTTTCCCAGGTGAAATTGTAATCTACCCGTTCAAGTTTTTTAATTGTTTCAGTTTCTTTGTAGTAAAAAGTGTCAGAGCTATCTTTCCCGTTAACTCTCAAGGAATCCCCAACAAAAGTAATATCGTTTCTAAGTTTTTTAATAAATTCCAAAGTAAGACTAACTGCTTCATCAGGGGAAACAGAATTTTTCACAGTTGAATCAGGCAGTTCGGTATTGAATTCTATTATCTTACCATTATCAAGAATTTTTAAACTAAAACTTGTTTTGTTAAGATTAATTCTTCCATCTGAATTGGAGGAAACAGTTATCTCTGAATCTTCATCTTTATCTTGAGTTACTATCCAATAATAAGCAGTACCTGCATCTGACAAAATTTTGTTTGCCTCATTTATCCTGTACTCGGAGTTAATCCATCTGACAAAATTTTCATCCGTTTTAAATCCGATGTTTAGTTTATTCTCGTTAAATAAAACATTTGATTTGTTTAAATATTTTTTTGATTGATTCAGAATTGACTGTTTATTGTTTATAATTTTAAGTCCCCCAAATGGGTGGTAACTTGGGATTAGAATGTAAACCAGGATAATTGCAATGAATAATACGGTTAAAGGAATGATGATTTGTTTTAATTTATCTATCATATTTATGCTTTTAATTCGATGAGAAAATCACTAAATAATTATGCAAATAAACATTATTTTTTGCATACAATAATAGAATAAAATTTCGTCTAATGTAACATATTTAATTTATTGAGAAAATATTGCAGATTAAAAATCAAATTCCTTTAGCTATTATTTTAGTTTTCTTTTTATTAATTCCAGCAGAACTCACAGCGCAAGACTCCACAAAAAGTTTAGCCTTTAAAAAGAACAGACCTTACAGAAATAATCCTTACTTTTATCAACCGGATTTATCTTACCAGATTTTACAACAATTTAAATTAGTTCAGATTGCAAATAGCGGTGACCCGTTGGCTCAGCATGAACTTGGTTTAAGACTACTTACAGGCGAAGGAATAGCTGCAGACACAATAACAGCAGTTTATTGGATTAAAAAAGCTGCTTCGCAAAAGCTAACCTCCGCACTTTATAATTATGGTATAATGCTGATTAATGGCTGGGGAACTGAATGGAACCCGTTTGCAGCTTACGAAAATTTTTTACTTGCTGCTGAAGCAGGAATGAGCCAGGCACAATATGTTGTAGGCGTGCTGCACACAGACAATTTAATTGTACCGAGAGATTGGAACAAATCGTATTACTGGATTAAAAAATCGGCTGATGGTGGGTACGAACCTGCTAAAGAGGTAATCCTGGAGCTATCACCAAAAGTATCATCAGAGTTCAAAGATTCTGTTAATCAGAACAAATATGCTTTAACAAAAGACAATACTACAAAAGATGATAAGGATGAATCCAAAATCCAACCTTCAATCGGATTAGTTTTTATTGATTTTGATACTCAGTCAGACACTCTTAAAGATATTACTGATGAGATGCTGATATCAGATTTAAAAAATCTAAATCTTACAATTGTCAAGGATTCTATAGTAATCAAAGATGATTCTTCCTTGACTTCATTTTTTAATGAGGGAAAAATCAATTTACTTCGAAACCTTGCGGATGTTGGAAGTCACGAAGCTCAAACAATAGTAGGCAAACTTTATGAAGTTGGAGATTTTGTTGGAAAGAATAAATTGTTGGCAGCAGAGTATTATATCAGAGCAACTATTTTAGATTCACCAAGAGCAGCTTATTTGCTTTGGAAGCTGGTACGAGAAAAAGATTTTTACACAATATTAAACGACGCAGTACAATTTGAAGATCCAACAGCACAGTTTGTTTGGTACGGATTGCAAAAACTTGGTTATGAGAATCGTTTAAGTGAAAAGGATGCAATAGATCTATTACAGAAAGCCGCAGTACAAAATCATATTCCGGCTATCATTGAACTTGGCTTTAATTATTATACAGGCAAGTATGTTAATATGGATAAATCAAAGGGTTTAGATTATTGGAAAATTGCAGAAAGGTTTGGCAGTCCGGAAGCTTCTGTCAGATTAGCTGTATCAAAAGTATTTGGTGCTACTGTAAATGATGATTTGAATAGTGAATTTTTATTATTGGAAAAATATGAAAACAGTGGATCGGTCCTAGCTCAATTTGCAATAGGATACTGTTATGAAAATGGAATCGGTGTTTCCAGAAACTTACCAAATGCTGTTGAGTATTATAGAAATTCTGCTCAAAGAGGTAATCAATATGCGTATGAGCAATTAAAACGTCTATATGATAATCTTAGACCTACAGATACAATATTTAAGGTTAACTAATTAAGAAATGAGTACCCAATTAAAATTATCTTCAAAGCTTCCAGATGTAAAGACAAGTATTTTTGCTATAATGTCTAAAATGGCAAACGAATATAATGCGATTAATCTTTCACAAGGCTTCCCGGATTTTAATTGTTCAGAACAACTTATTGAACTCGTTCATCATTTTATGAAAAATGGTAACAATCAATATGCTCCAATGCAGGGAACATTTGAACTTAGAAAACAAATTTCTTTGAAAGTTAAAAGAGATTATGGACGCGAATACAATCCTGAAAATGAAATAACAGTAACTGCGGGTGCAACACAGGCTCTTTATACAGCATTTTCAGCTTTAGTAAATAAAGGCGATGAAGTAATTATTTTTGAACCTGCGTACGATTCTTATCTTCCGGCAATAATTGCACATGGTGGAATTCCTATTACAATTAAACTTAATGCAAGTGATTTTAGCATCCCTTGGCAAGAAGTTGAAAAATCAATAACTAAAAAAACTAAATGTATTGTATTTAACTCTCCACACAATCCCACTGGAGCTATTCTAAATGAGTCTGATATTTTACAACTTGAACGGATTGTTAAAAACACTAATATTTTTCTTATAAGCGATGAAGTTTATGAGCATATAATTTTTGATAATCAGAAACATCTAAGTTTTACTGGATACAATGAACTTGCAAAGAGAAGTTTCATAATTTCATCCTTTGGAAAGACTTTTCATACTACCGGATGGAAGATGGGTTATTGTTGTGCCCCTGAAAATCTTACAACAGAATTCAGAAAGTTTCATCAGTTTATAGTTTTTACTGTCAATACTCCAATTCAATTAGCGGTGGCTGAATTTCTGAAAGATGTAACCAACATTTATTCACTCCCCCATTTTTATCAAGCTAAACGAGATCTATTTTCTTCATTTATAAAAAATTCAAAATTTATTTTAAAAAATTGTGATGGCACATATTTCCAACTGTTAGATTACTCTAGAATATCTGATAAAAATGATTTTGAATTTTCAGAATGTCTCACTAAAGAAATTGGTGTTGCAGTTATCCCTATTTCACCATTTTATAAGGATGGAAGTAATAATAAACTTATTCGAGTATGTTTTGCTAAAAGAGATGAAGTGCTAAAAGAAGCTGCGGAAAAACTAGTTGCTATTTAATGAGTTATAAATCGATTTATAAAAGGAATGAAATTATTCCTGCTTAATGATTAATTCACATAATCCGGATCCTTAACCTGCGTTAGTATTATTAGCCCGACAACAAAGAATAAACCAATAGATATAATAGCTAAACGCTGATCACCTGAAATGAAGCTGACCAATCCAAAAACCAATGGACCAATAACTGCAGAACTTTTTCCAAAGAAAGAATAAAACCCAAAAAACTCTGTTTTCTTTTCTGGCGGAGTTAGCTTACTCATTAAACTTCTACTTGTTGATTGACTTGAACCCATTGCTGCCCCGGCTATAAGTCCAACAATATAAAATCCATTCTTATCCTGGACTAAGAAAGCAATTAAGACTGTAATTAACCACATAATCAAAGTGATCATAATGGTTTTTTTCTGGCCAATAGAATCAGCAACAATTCCGAGTAAAACAGAACCCGCAATTGCAGTTGTTTGTACAGTCAGAAAAAATATTAGTAACTCAGTCTCTGAAAAACCTAAAGTCGTACTGGCATAATTACCGGAGAAAAATATTATTGTGTTCACTCCTTCGATGTAAAAAAAATATGCAAGTAAAAAAGTTGCTAGGTTTTTATAATTCTTTAAGTGGGATAAAGTACCCCATACTCGTGTAACACCAATTTTAAAGTAAGATTCGTGTTCGACTATTTTTTTTCTGTTATCCTTTAAGTAAATAAACAGTGGTAAAGAAAATATCAAAAAGAAAAGAGCAGCAATTGGAAAAGATTCTTTAATCATTTCTGCTTGAATGAAAGGATAAATTATTGCAAGCGTTGCTAGCGATCCTAAATACCCCATTGCAAATCCATAACCACTAACTCTTCCATAATTTTTGGGCTCTGTTAGTTCAGGAAGAAAGGAATCATAAAAAACCAACCCTGCTTCAAATCCAACATTAGCAAGAATAAAAATTAGAACTCCCATTAACACATTACCACTTCCAACAAAATAAAGTGATGAAGTTGCAGCAATACAAAGAAGAGTAAAGAATAATAAAAATCTTTTTTTACCTGCAGAATAATCAGCTATAGCTCCTAATATCGGTGAGATTACAGCTGTTATTATCATAGCAATACTTGTTCCGAGCGACCAATACAAATCCCCGATAGGCTGACCTTGCGCTACAATTTTTTTGAAATAAACCGCATAAAGAAATGTTACTACAACAATTGAAAATGAAGTATTTGCAAAATCAAAAAGAGTCCAGACAAATATTTTTTTCTTACCTGTCATCGGAGCGTTTGGGTTGATTCTTAGAGACTGTTTCATCGACCAAACCTCTTCCTGTTTTAGTCAATCTACCGGCAGTTTTTTCATCGGATAAAATGGCATCTAGAATACCATTGATAAATTTACCGCTGCCAGCTGTGCTAAACTCCTTTGCAATTTCAATTGCTTCGTTTATTGATACTTTAGGCGGTATGTCCGGAAAGTATAACAATTCACAAATCGCCATTCTTAAAAGAATTTTGTCTATCAGAGCAATACGCCCCATCTCCCAATTACTGACTCTTTCTTCAATTTTTTGATCTAGTTCTTTTTTATGTATCAACACTCTGTTCACAAGATCTTCACCATATTTTCTATCATTTTCTTCCCCAACTTCTCCTAAAACACTTTTTGTAAGAGCCATTAAATTTTCATTATTCATATCATAAGCATATAAAATCTGTAAAACCTTTTCCCTTACTACTCTTCGCTTGAATACTGCAGACATTGTTTTCTCCTGTAAATCCTATACTATTTTATCAAATGGCAAAAAGCCAAAATACTGTTAAAGCTAAAGCTTCTCTTGTTTTATTGTATAATGCTTTCTCAAAGCTTTGAGAAAGTTCAGATGCAGAAACTTGAATTTCAATTTCATGAAATTTAGCTATTTCTAAAACTCTAACTAAATGATAGCCATCTGATATAACAATTACATTTCTATTTGATCTTGAAATCAATTTTTTCTTAATATATTGAATTTGTTCATTCGTCGAAGTAGACTCTTTCTCAAGAAAGATCTCTGATGCTTTAGAATCTTTACTCTCAATATATTTCAATGCAACTTCTGATTCAGTTAATTCACCGGGCGCATTACTGCCGGTAAGATAAATTTGGGAAATTTTATTCTGCTTATACAATGATAATGCTTTATCAACGCGGCCAGCAAGAGATGGACTGGGTTTATTGCCTGACCAGACTGCTGCCCCAAGTACAACACCAACATTATTATTTCCGTCTTTTATCAATGCATCGTCAAATACGGCTTCTTTTCCAATTATGTAGAGAAACACAACCATTAAAATCAATAACATAGATACTGCAGAATTAAACATCGCCCTAATCATAATAACATTTTTTACTTTGAAAATGCTTAACCAAACAAGAAAAATCAAAACAAGATAAGTAAATGTGTATAAGACAAAAATGGCACCAATTAATAATTCATCACCAGTTTGACCAGAATAATAAATTTCTTTGAATGGTAAAGAAATGAGTTTTGATATATAAATGGCAACTAGAAAAAATTGGTTTAATATAAAAAATGGGACGAAATTCTTGATGTCGAATATTAAATCCTTCTTTACCACCATAATTAATATTCCAGTAATAAGCATAACTGTAAAAAAAATATTACTCAGATTACCAAAATTTGTTAGATCATAATCACCAATTGTTAAGTTTTGATTTTGATATTTGAGAAGGGAAAGAAATGCCAGATTTAATATGATAATTAGAATAACTACTAGTGGAAGTTTGAATATTTTACTTTTTTTATTCTTAATCATCATTTCAATGAATTATTTGTTTTGAGTAATTATCAGAATTACCACTTAAAAAATACAAATTATAGAACCACAAAAAAATTAAATTAGGGTAATAATATGATTGGTAAAAAACGGGTAAAAAAAGGCGTCTTTTAGACGCCTTAAAATTATTGAAGTTTAAATACTACAGGTATAGAAACCTGAACTCTAACTGCTTTACCTCTTTGCTTGCCAGGTTTAAATTTGGTTTTCTTAACAGCGTCTAAAGCTGCTTCGTCACATCCCGCTCCAATTCCTTTGATAATCTTAGCATCAGTAACATTACCAGATTCATCAACGAAAGCAAGAACATAAACTTTTCCTTCAACACCAGCTCTCTTAGCTATTTCAGGGTAAACAATCTTTTTCTGAATTTCGCCAATTCCACCGATTGGTTCTGGCATTTCTTCAACCGCTACAAAGTAAACTGGTTCTTCTTCAACTATTTTTTTATCCTCTTTTGGAGGTGGTGGTGGAGCATCTACTTGCTCATTGATATCAATTTCTGTGTCACCAATCTCTATATCTTCCAAAACGTCAGAAGATGGTGCTTCAATCGGAATTGGAGGTTTTGGTGGAGGAGGTGGTCGATTTTCCTGTTTAGTCTGATCGATTTGCTCAACTTGGAAAAGTTCCTGAGTTCCCTCAGAAACAACTTCACCGCCTTTTAGATCTGGAAAAAACTTAAACGCTACGATTAATAAAGCTAAAGCAACAATTAAACTGATCTCAAATACTTTTTTGTATTTGGCCATCAGGTCTGCTTTTTTTGTTTTTACAATTGCCATAATTCTTTACTCCTAACTTGCAATTAGTGTTGCTAAACTAATAATGAGTTTTTCGATTGTCAAATGATTTTTCAAGTCTTTTACAATAATAATTTTAAAAAGTTCCCACTTTTAATTTGGATTTTTCAATTTCATTTTGTTTAAACTTTTTAATAAGATATCCGGTTATCAAAACAGCTATTAAAGAACCAGAGAAATCTGCAACCCAGTCCAAAAACTCAGCACTTCTTCCTGGAACAAACATTTGATGAATTTCATCCAGCAATCCATATGTAGAAGCAATTAATAAAGTAAAAATTCCTGGATAATTACTAAATAATTTTAATTTGTTCTGGAAATGTAAATTCAGATAAAGAAAAACACTTAGCAGTCCATAAGCACCAAAATGATTAACTTTGTCACTAATATCAGTCGTTATTGCCATACCGGATGGAAGTGATGTTAAAATGAACAGGATTATCCAATAAATTATTAGAGGTAAATGGATAAGATATTTTTTGTGGGACCAAAGGTAACTATACAATACTTTCCTCTAAAAATTTTACAGCAGAAGGATAGTTATTCATTATATCTGAAGCAAGGTAGTTTGAGATTGGCTTTTTATTAAGAAGCAAATCTGCAGATAAACTATGTAGATAAACTCCGGCTATTGCTGCATTTTCTGGATTTTTATTTTGTGATAATAATCCAGCAATAATTCCAGTTAACACATCACCAGAACCATACTTTGCCATCCCACTGTTACCAGTTGTGTTGATTAATGCTTCGCCTTCAGGATTAAAAATAATTGTAGGTGCGCCTTTTAAGACTAATATACATTTATGATTGATTGCAAAATCTCTTCCGTAACTCAAAACGTCTTTTTCAATCAATTCAGATTCTATACCAATCATTTGTGAAAACTCTCCTAAATGCGGAGTAAGAATACAATTTTTAAGGTTTACCTTTTCTAAAAACACTTTATCTAATGCAAATAATGCATCAGCATCTATTACTGCAAACTTAAATTTTTGATCATGCACTAACCGTTGAACTGCTTTTACTGTATCAACTTCCCTGCCTAAACCTGGGCCAACAGCGACTACATCAGCCCATTTAATTTTTTGTTGAAGTGTTTTTAAAGCTTCATCATCAAAATATTTTGATTTTTCATTTCCATAAGATTCTACAACAACTTCAAGCAGATTTTTATGAATCAGCTTTTTTGTGCTTTCAGGAATTGTAAGAATTGA
>CALLZX010000461.1 GCA_937858935.1 uncultured Ignavibacteriales bacterium
TTACTCATCCACCATTCCTGGTATTTAGTTTCGTCCTCAATCAGTTTCTCTATTAGTCCATCAAAAGACAAACTGTAATTCCAGTCTAGTTCTCTTCGTGCTTTTTTAGCATTGCCGTATATTACTTCAAGTTCAACAGGACGGTAAAGTGCTTTATCAAATTTTACAAACTTTTCAGGATCAAGTCCTATCTTAATAAAAACCTTATTAATAAATTCCTGCAAAGTATGTGCTTCACCAGAGCAGATAATGTAGTCGTTGGGCTTATCAACATTAAGCATCTTCCACATTACTTTTATGTACTCCGGTGCATATCCCCAATCTCTCATAATTGTTGTGTTACCAACTTTAAGTGACTCAAGTTCTTTGTTTTTAATTTTTATTGCAGATGATATGATTTTTTTTGTAACAAAGTTTTGTCGTCTAAGAACAGATTCGTGATTAAACAGAATACCGCTTGAGATAAACAAGTTGTAAGCTTCACGGTAGTTTACGCAAGTCCAATGTGCCGCAGCTTTAGAAATTGCATAAGGACTAGCAGGATGAATAATAAACTCTTCATCAATTGGTAATTTTTCTTTTGCAACATTGCCATACATCTCACTGCTGGAGGATTGATATATTTTTATTTTCTTATCAACTATACGTATTGCTTCTAAAATGTTGGCTACGGAAATTATATTGTATTCAAGTGTGCCAATCGGCTGCTCGAAAGATAATCCGACAGAACTTTGAGCTGCAAGATTATAGAACTCATCAGGTTTAAATTTTTCCAGCAAACGAATGATGTTTGAAAGATCAAAAACATTCGCTTCAACTAATTGAACATCGTTTTCAACACCAAGAAAATTCAATCCATTAGAATTTCCGGACTGCAAATTTCTTGTTATGCCGATTACTTTATATTCTTTTTCTAACAGAAACTTGCTGAGGTAAGCACCGTCTTGTCCAGTAATTCCGGTTATCAATGCTGTTTTCATTTTATAATTTCTTTTGATTGTAAAAAATGAATTGATTCTTTTCAAATTTACAACATCTTTTTAAGATATTATAATAAACAAAATCAATATTAAGAATTGGTACACAGATTTATCTGATTTAGTTATGATCATAATAATTAGCGTACTATTTATGTTAAAAATTTACTTGACATTTTACTTTTTTCTATCAATATTTGCATCAGTAATAAACAAAGGAAAAAATTTATAACCGATTTGCTACAGTTTTAATTTTCGTTCGTCTAAATATTTAATTGTTAGAAAATTAACCAGAGTAGCAAATGTACCGATTTAGGGAATTTCTCTGGTCGGTTTTTTGTTATCATTACATAAACTTATAATGGAGATTAATTTATACGATTTGATACGGTACTTTTAGGTAACTGCAATCACTAACTTATTAGGAGAAACGCGTGATGAGAGAAATAAAAGCAAAAATCGACAATCCATTATCTGAACTGATCAGTGATGATATATTTGATCTTCTTGACTCTCACGGCTTAATTGATGATAAAGCCGTTAGAGATTACCAGATAAGGAAAAAATTTAAGCAACTTAGATCCGGAAAATTAAGTGCCGGAGACGCGATTGATGCAATTCGCGCAGAATATCCATATTTACAGTTTGATACTATAAGAAAAATAGTATATCAGATAAGTAAATAATTAATATCAAATAATACTTGACAAATAACATTTATAAAATTATTTTTCAATCGACTCTTTCAAAGGGTTCTCCCCTGCCCTTTGATATGAATGAGTCAGGCCCGGTGAATCCCCTTCACCGGGTTCTTATTTTAAACCTGGAGTAATTATGGCCGTAAAGACAAAAAAGAAAAATGTAAAATCAAGCACAAAGTCTCTTCCCTCTCCTTTTAATATGTATTGGGAGAAAACAAATTATCTTTTATTTGGATTGGGAATGCTGTTAATAGTATTAGGTTTTTACTTTATGGGTCAAGGTGAATGGAACAGTTCATCTTCACTTGTAATTTCTCCAATTTTACTTTTTCTTGGATTTGTTGTTGTAATGCCTGCTTCAATTTTGTATCGCAAAAAAAGTGAAGCTCAAGTAAACATCAGTAATACTGAAAATTAATTTTTTTCTTTTATTTGTCATTCCGAATTCATTTCGGAATCTTAATTAAATTAATCAAGAGAAACTGAAACTAGTTCAGTTTGACAGAAAGTTTTAATTTCAAATTTAATCCACATTAAAAATTGGGCAAGCTAAATTTTGAACAATTAACCGATCTATTTCTGCTCCTATCAGTCGATAGAATTGGTCCTGCAAAAATCAGAAATCTTCTTGCACGTTTTAAAAAATTACCAAATATACTTTCGGCTTCAACTTCAGAACTTATTGAAACTGAAGGTATCAGCAAAGAACTTGCATCACGTATTCGTAAAATATCCTCACAAAAAGATTCAATACAAAAATTTCTGGAAAATGAATTAAAAGTTCTGGATAAGATGGGGGCTAGAATAATAACCGTTTGGGATGAAGATTTTCCGCCGCTGTTAAAAAAGATTTATGATCCTCCACTAGTGCTATATATTCTTGGACAGTTTGATGAAAAAGATAAATATTCTATAGCCGTTGTTGGAACAAGGCAGCCAACCAATTACGGTAAAATTCAAGCAGAAAAAATCGTTACTGATTTAGTCGGTCAAAATATTACAATAGTCAGCGGGTTAGCTCGTGGAATTGATTCTGTGGCACACTCTTCCGCTTTAAAAAACAATGGAAGAACCATTGCAGTAATTGGATCGGGATTAGATATTATTTATCCAGCAGAAAATAAAAAGCTTTTTAATGAGATTAAAGATAAAGGCGTTATTATTTCTGAGTTTAGTCTTGGTACGCTGCCGAATGCAGAAAACTTTCCTAAAAGAAATAGAATCATTTCAGGATTAACATTAGGTACTCTAGTAATCGAAACTGCTGTAACTGGCGGGGCAATGCAGACAGCAAGATTAGCCCTTGATCAAAACAGAGAAGTGTTTGCGATTCCTGGTAATCTTGGTGTTAAGCAATCAGAAGGAACAAATATGCTTATCCAGCGGGGAGAAGCTGAGCTAATAAAAAGTGCAGAAGATATTTTAACTGAACTTGAATTGAAACTAAAACCTGTACTTGGTAAAAATATTCCCAAGCAGCAAAAGGATTTAACAATATTTGAAGAAAAGATTTATAATTGTTTACTGAATGAACCATTACACATAGATAAGCTTGCAGAAAAAACTGATTTATCAACTTCGGATTGTCTGGTGAATTTACTATCACTAGAATTTAAAGGGATGGTAAAACAACTGCCTGGCAAAATGTTTATGCTGATGTAATAAACTCTATTAATAATTCTTTTTCGTTTTCCACAAAAATTTCAACCAATCTTTTAACTTTTTTTCCTGTCCATTTTCAGTAGGAAAATAAAACTGTTTGTTCTTCAAACTATCAGGTAAATAATATTCATCTACAAAATGATTTTCAAAATCGTGAGCATATTTATAATCTTTTCCGTAACCGATTTCTTTCATCAACTTTGTTGGTGCATTTCTTAAATGATTTGGAACACCATTTAATGGATTTTTTCTTACTTCGGTTAATGCGCTTTCAATTCCAAGATAAGCTGCATTACTTTTTGGCGATGATGCAAGATAGGTGACGCATTGAGCTAAAATTATTCGAGCTTCCGGCATTCCGATTTTATGAATAGCGCTAAAAGCAGCCTCTGCAAGA
Source organism: uncultured Ignavibacteriales bacterium (assembly GCA_937858935.1). Classification (GTDB taxonomy): domain Bacteria; phylum Bacteroidota; class Ignavibacteria; order Ignavibacteriales; family Ignavibacteriaceae; genus IGN3. The sequence goes on from CALLZX010000461.1 coordinate 3,738, forward strand.
ACTAAGGCATTTGGAGATGCATTGCCAATATCTTCAGATGCAAGAATAATTAATCTTCTTGCTATAAATAATGGATCTTCACCGCCTTCCAACATTCGGGCTAGCCAATATAATCCGCCATCAGGGTCACTACCTCGGATACTTTTAATAAAAGCTGATATTACATTGTAATGCTCCTCGCCGCCTTTGTCATACGAAACATTTTTTCTTTGTACGATGTTCTCAAATATTTCTTTCGTTAAATCGAGTTCATCTTTGTTTATTTCCTGAATAACAGCAGCTTCAAGAATTGTTAGCATTATTCTAGCATCACCGCCAGAAAGATATATCAAGAAATCTTCATCAATCGATTTGAGATTAAGCTGTTTTAGAAACTCATCTTTTTCAATTGCAGATTTTAAAATATCAACCAGATCATGTTTAGCTAATTCTTCAAGTACAAAAACTCTTGCTCTAGATCGCAAGGCAGGAATTACTTCAAACGATGGATTTTCAGTTGTAGCACCAATTAAAATCAAAACTCCGGATTCAATTGAGCTCAATAACGCATCTTGTTGTGCTTTGTTAAAACGATGTATTTCATCAATAAAAAGTATTGTGCGTTTTCCAAGCTCTTTATTATGAGTACCGATATCGATCACGGAACGGATATCTTTTACTCCACTTGAAACAGCATTAATTTTAAAGAACTCAGCTTGTGTTTGATTTGCAATAATTCGGGCTATAGTTGTTTTACCTGTTCCAGGAGGACCCCACAATATAAACGATGATGGGGTATCATTTTCAATCATCAAACGAATTGGTTTTCCAATACCGAGTAAATGCTGCTGCCCAAAGAAATCAATTATTGTTTGCGGGCGAATTCTTTCTGCTAGTGGGGTGGTAGGAATTTTAATTTTGTTATTCATTAATATTATGTGTTCAATTCCTGATCTTGTACTTGAACTTAATTATTATTCTTCTGCCTGAAACTCAATCTTTTTCTCATTCGGTCTGATCATATCATATTTTTCACGCGCAATCTTTTCGATTTTTGAAGGAACATTTCTCTTTAATGAATCAATTTCCGCTTCCAACATTCTGTTTTCTTCTTCAAGCTGTGTGATTCGTGTGTTTAAATCTTCCAATTCACTTTTAACTTTTGCATATTTTACAACACCAAAGCTGTTAAATAATAAATACAAAGTTCCAATAACAACAATAGATGCAATGATGTAAAATCGTGTCTTTTTATTTTCTATAAATTTCATTTCAGACTAAGATTAATAATTTTTTCAACAAGCTGCTCGAAAGTAATACCAACTGCTTTAGCCATTTTAGGAACAAGACTTAAGGATGTCATACCTGGTAAAGTATTTACTTCTAATGTATAAACCTTATTATCAGGACTTAAACGAAAATCTACTCTTGAGTATACCTCGCATCTTAAAGATTTGCACGCCTGTACAGCTATTTCCTGCAATTCTTTTGAAACGTCGGCAGGAATTTCAGCCGGCACAATGTATTCACTCATTCCAGAAGTGTATTTACACTCGTAATCATAGATTCCATGCTTTGGTCTGATTTCAAGAACTGGTAAGGCGGTTTCATCAATTACAGCAACTGTTAATTCTCTACCGGGGATATATTCCTCAACTAAAATTCTATCTGAATATTCGAAAGCATTGTGAATCGCTTCATCAAGTTGATCTGAAGTTTTACAGATTGTTAATCCAACTGTAGAACCCTGATCATTAGGTTTTACGACTGCAGGATAACCAAATTGATTTTCTATTTTACTATCAACTTCTTCTGTGGTGTGTTCACCAATCTGAAAGTGGAACCATTTGGGGCTTGGGACTTTGTTATCCTCAAACAAAATCTTGGACATAATTTTATCCATAGCTATTGCACTAGATAAAACTTTAGATCCTGTATACTTTATTCCTTTAAGCTCAAGCAATGATTGAATTGTTCCATCCTCGCCATATTTACCATGCAAAGCCAAAAATGCAACACTAATTTGATCAGCAGAAATAAGATTAACTGCATCAAGATAATTCTCATTCAATATTTCTGAGTAATCATCCTCCTTAAAATAATCTTCAACTTCAAAAGGCTGATTGATTCCGTATCCAGGATCAAGTACAATAACTTCATATCCTAGATTTAGTAAAGCCTGGTAAACAGATTTGCCTGTTGATTTAGAAACTTCTCTTTCTGGTGATGTGCCGCCGAGAAGTAAAAGTACTTTTGATTTTTTATCCATTTTATTTTCATTTCAATTGGTCATCCTGAGCGGAGTCGAAGGATGATATTTGTATAAAAGCAGTCACATTTCGACTTTGCTCAGTGTGACATATGTAAGAATGCTAATTAAATATTTCTTTTATCTGGTACTATACCGTACGTGTTTTGAGCAATTCTCAGAATATCATTAATGTTTTTTTTGGAAAGTTCTCTTGGTTTACCAATTAATCTAGCCAACAAAATAATTTTGGCTGCATGTTCAAGTTTTTCCATTTTGAAATACGCATCATCCAAACTTTTTCCTAATGTTACCGCACCATGGTTTTCTAACAACATCGCCCAGGAATAGTTTATAAAAGGGTCTAGACTCTTATGCACGCCTTCAGTGGAGGGGGTTGCATACTTACATAAAGGAACTTTGCCGATAGTTAAAAATACTTCCGGTAAATAATGTTTATCCAATCCTTCACCAAGCAACGCAAAAGTTGTTGCATAAGGTGGATGACAATGAACAACAGCGTTTATTTCTTTTCTTTTCTGATATGAATAAAGATGGATTTTGTGTTCAGTTGATATTTTTTGTTTACCGACTAAATTTTTACCATTTAAATCAATTTCTACAATATCTTTTTCAGAAATATCCCCTTTACAAATTCCGGAACGAGTAATTAAAATTGTATTGCTTGATGTTCTGCAGGAAATGTTTCCATCATATGCAGCAACAAATCCTTTTGCATAAACTTTATGACAAATCTCAACTAACTTTTTCTTTGGAGACATTTTAGTTCCAGTTCTTCCATAAGTTTTAAATTAATCAAACCATCTTCACCTGTTGCATGAGGAGTTTCATTTTTAAGAAAAGATTTTTGAACTGATTTGATTACATATACCATTTTGTTTCCGCGTTTACGAAAACTTTTTCTGGTCTCATCCTCCAATAGAATTGTAAGTTTTGGTGCCAATAATTTTTTACCAATGAGATTATCAATTGCTATAGCACCTTTGTGACAAAGAATTTCAATCCTGTTAAAAGCCTTTTTATTATTAAATGAAACATTAAAAGTTCCATATCCACTTTTAATAAATTTAACAGTTCCAAGCGCAAAATCATCCACCTCACTTTGATAAATCAGGTTTCCAACAACTCCATCAATACTTTCAATCTCGCCACCAAAATATCTAAGCAAATCTATCATATGAGTTCCGATATCACGTAAAGCTCCGCCGCCACTTAATTCTTTTTTAAATCTAAAATTATTGTCCGGTGGAAAATCTATATTGAAATGGACATCGATTGAAACAAGTTTTCCAAGTCGTTGATCAACAATTAATTCTTTTGCTTTTAAAACAAGCGGATGAAAACGATGAACATAGTTTATTGCAAGTAAAACATAATTCTCTTTACAAACCCTTACCATTTCTTCAGCTTGCACAGAAGTTATTGCAAGCGGTTTCTCGCAAAGAATATTCTTTCCTGCTTTAGCCGCTTTTATAACTTGCTCATAATGGTGCGCATTAGAACTGGCTACAAAAACGGCATCAATATCAGATTTCAAAAAATCATCATAGTTGTCGAATGTATTTTGCACGCCGAATTTTTCCGCAAGTGCTTTAGCTCTGTTAAAATCCCGGCTGTATAAAGACGCAACGGTACTTCGACGCATTAGTCTGACCGCAGGTAAAAATGAATTTTCTGCAAATCTACCGCAACCAGCTATGCCCCATTTTATCTTTTTACCTCTATAAAGTTTTTCAACCATAATATTAGAGCTTTAATCTTTCCATCAATTTTATTATTGGTTTTGAATTTTGCATAATGTAAAAATGCACACTAGGAACATTATTATTTAACAATTCCTCAACTTGCTTGGCCGCCCACTCTACTCCTATATCAAGAACGTGTTCTGGTTTAGCTGCCAATACCTCATCAGCAAGAACATCGGGAATGTTTATATAAAAGTTTTTTGGGACTGATGTTAAGTGTGCTCTTGAGGTTAATATTTTAAGTCCAGGGATTATTGGAGCTTTAATTCCAACTTCTTTACAAAGTTCGACAAACTTAAAATAATAGGCATTATCATAAAACATTTGAGTAACCACATAATCAGCACCAGCTTCAACCTTTTCTTTTACAAATTTTACGTCTGTTTTTAAGTTAGGAGCTTCAAAATGCTTTTCGGGGTAACCACTTACACCAACACAAAAATCTGTCGGACGAGCATCTAGTAAACTATCCTCCAAATATTTCCCTCGATTCATATTCATAATCTGGCTAACTAATTCAGATGCAAACCTGTTTTTACTTTTGCCTTCGGGAATTGGTTTCTCATAACCTGAATCATCCCCACGAATTGCAAGAACATTTTGGATCTGAAGGTAATTTAATTCAATCAAAAAATCTTCAGTTTCTTCTCTTGTAAAACCTTTTGTTAGAACGTGAGGGACTGCATCAATATTGTATTTGTTTTGAATAAGCGCGCAAATTCCAAGTGTACCTGGTCGTTTTCTTTTTATTTTTTTCTGAATTCCAGTTGCAGTTTCTTCGTAAATAACTTCAGCAGCATGTGATGTTATATCTATAAATGGTGGATTATATTTTGTTATATCATCTAGAACAGATAATAATCCTTTTATATCACCACCGCGCTTAGGCGGAATTAATTCAAAACTTATAAGCGGATTTCTTGCTTTCTCTAAATGCTCAATAACTTTCATACATACTCAAATTATTTATGATTACGTTTCTAATATAATAATACTTTTTTAATTGCTGTTAATTCGACCAATTAGTGACTTTCCTGGAAAGTATTTTGCCACGAATAATCACTAATTATTCACGTATAATTTTCAATAGATTTTTGTTCTTTCTTATTGATTCTTCATCAGTTCTAATTTTCATGTACTTTCCTTTAAGCCATAATGGTGATTGGTCCTTATAGTTATCACTCATAACATTTCCTGATTGACCAGTATTAAGAATTAAATAAAATTCCTTCGGATTCGCAAAATCAAAGATGAACCTCATTGATGGTCCAAGAACATTATCAAACTCATCGTGTCTGAACATCGAAAATTTCTCAATGCTTTCTGTAAATGGATATTCAGTATTAAACAAAGTAGTTCCATCCCCGCCCAGTTCATAAGGCCCAATGTTGATGTAATTATCAAGCAGAGAAAAATTTCCACTGAATGCATGTTTGAAAGTTACTTTATGCATTCTTCCCCATTGCCAATTCGTTAAATTTTTTCCGAATTTTCCCTCAAGATATGTTAAAGCATCAGCTAAACTCTTTCTGATGATTTCTTCACGAGTTTCTTGTTTTTTTGTATGAATATCATCAAACCAATTTGATTCTGGTTTTTCTAGTATCTGAAGCAAACTTCTATAGGGAACATTTGCAAGAAACACAAAACGGTTATAGTGATCGTTACCCATTTCATCGTGATAAATGTTTTTCAACAAGAACTTTAGGAAGACAGAATAAATAGCAGGAGTTTGACTGTACTTATTCATCTCAAAATCCCATTTACTTATCAATTCAAGGGAAGTTTTAAGATTCTTGTCTTTTAATTTTATATCTGCGAATGCTTTTATGATATAAGGCGTAATAATTCGTGCATAAGGTGAAACCTGATCCATTTGATAATTTTTAAAATCATTAACAGAATGTTTTTGCTTAAATGTAAGGAGTTCTCTAATTCTATCAATACGTGATGAGGGTTCCCAAAGATTTGAAATGTGATATTTAAAATTTTTTAATGTTTTATTATTTGCGGATGCTATAAAATTTTCTACTGGATTTAGAATGAATGGAATTTCATTACTCGAAATAAATCCTTTCCAATCATTTTGTGATGTAGTCCCATCAAAAGCTAAAGTTGGATTGTTGCTATTTCTTAATGGAATACGAGCACCCATTATGTAACCAATATTTCCTTGAGCATCAGCATAAACAAAATTTTGTCCGGGTATCCCAAAATACTTTACAGCATCACGAAACTCATTCCAGTTTTTTGCTTTGTTAATTTTATAAAATGCAAGCATCTCATCACTAAATTCATTACCAGACCATCGCATACTAATCGGCTGAATATTCTGATCTTCTTTATTGTAGATGAATTTGAACGGGTGAATGTTTGAAATAATTGGTCCGCGATGAGTTTCCTTAATTTCTATTATCTGAGTTTTACCATCTTTAACCCTAATTGTATCCTTAAAAATTTTAAGATTTTGCCACTGTTCATCAATTAAATATTTTGCTTTAGTTGAATCAAGTTTTTCAGCGTAAAAATCGGCATCATCATTCATAACATTTGTGAGAACCCAGGAAATATTATCTCCTTTACCAATCACAACTCCTGGAACTCCTGGCAATGTAACACCAGCAGTATTCCAATCCTTACTTTTAATAACTACTGCATACCATTTACCCGGCGCGCTAAACGCAAGATGTGGATCATTAGCAATTATGGGTTTACCGGAAACAGATTTGTTTGAATTGACCACCCAGTTATTA
>CALLZX010000462.1 GCA_937858935.1 uncultured Ignavibacteriales bacterium
TTACATTTTGTTTATGGTCATTTTTTTCAACGCCCCTCCTGGACAAAAATGTTTGGACTTCCTTTTGTGAATTATACAACATCCTGGGATAGTGTTTTAAATCCTTATGCAAAACAAACTACTTATATGGATGAATGGCAAGGTTATTATGGTAACCCACAATTAGGTTATGAGCGAACCATACAATATGAGTTAGGTATGGATTATAACATCGCAGATGTTATTAAACTTGATGTGACAGGTTATTATAAAGATGGTTCACGCGAGGCGGATGTAATCACTGGGGTTTATGCCGCTACCTATACTGCTACAAAAGCATTAATGGTAAGTAATTCAGGATACTCAGATGTTAGAGGAATTGAAACTAAACTTGATTCTCGGTTTAATGGAATCATTAACTTCGGATTAAGTCATGAGATTTACTGGTCTTTCAATGGTGAAGTTGGTTACAGCAGATTATATGAACCTGGATCACCTAGCATAAATGTGCCGAAAGGATTGCGACAAGAAAGTGGTGCGTGGGGAGATTACCAGCGTATTAAAGGTTGGCTAAACTTATTCATAGACAAGAATGAAGGACCTGAAATTGGTGGTGTAAAAGTTTTAAGTGATTTTAATATGTACTTAAATTTTTGGTGGCGCAGCGGAGACCCATATACATATCATGCCCCTGGAGATATTTCAACGGAACCAAATAATATGCGTTGGTTTAATTATTATCAGATAGATTTGAATATCTCAAAGGGTTTTGAATTATTTGGAACTCAATTGGAGTTTAGTATAGATGTTAAGAATTTACTTAACCTAAAATTTTTACGATTACTATATGATGATGATTTAGCAAGATATTTAGAAAATCCAAATCTACCAGATAATGAGCGATTACCAAAAACCTATGATTTCTCTGAACCAAATATATGGGAATGGTATTCTTATGAAGTTCCTCCGAGAAGATTCTATTTCCAAATTGCTGTTAAATTTTAATTAAGATAAAAGAATGAATATGAAAAAATGTATTTCTATAATTTTATTTATACTCTTATTTTCTAACCTGATACAAGCTCAAGTAACTTGGGGAAAACAGACCTTAAAGAGAGGTAAACTCTGGGCAACAATTTGGAATTCACTCCAGTACGGTGATCCAACAGAAACACAAAATGGATTTCATACTCTTGATTATCCTGGTTATTCTAAAGCGACTAACGTAAATGATGCATTAAATTATGCCGAAGCAGTAGGTTATGCAATTTATGGTACTCGTGAAAATGTAGCTTCTTCATATACAATTAATTCACGTTTTTTCCCGTCTGGTCAGGATGTATTCCCGATTGAAGAAGCAACATTAACAAAAAATTATAATCTTGAGAATATCGGAATTGCAGGAGAGGAGATCGTAAGTGGAGCTCATCATGTTAATGGTTTAAATGTGGATATTGGACGAAGAAGTATGGTTTGGAGTTATCCAGGTCTAAGTGATTTTATAATTCACGAGGTGACTATTACTAATAATGAGTTAACATCAGTTGATTCTATGTTCTTCGGAATGAGATATGGAATAAGAATGACTCAAAGATCAGGTAGCCGAGGCGATGAAAAATATGGATGGGATCCAACAGAAAGACTCTTTTATTTTTATGATCACCAGTCATTCAGCTTCCAGGATGAAGTACCAGTTGTATATAATTTTGGTGTCGGTCCAGAACGAGGAGATATAGGAGATGCACGTGATATTTATCAGCAGGGAAGTAGAGAACACGAAATAGATGCACCTGGATATTTTACAGTTGTTGTTATTGATTCAGCTGGAGGCAATATTTATCAGAATATTCTTGAACACACAGGACAAGGATTAACCGAAGGAGCTCCTTATGTTGATCAAATGTTTATCCAGGGCTCCTCATCACATGCTAGAGTAAAAGAAGTAATGACGCATCAACAACCACCATTGTCTTGGGATTCTTTACGTACATTAGGTGGGGAAGGCGGAAATAAATTTGAACGTCGCCCTGAATTTTTGGTAAGTGTTGGTCCATTCTCGCTTACACCATTTGCATCAGTAAAAATTGTATATGCAGAAGTAATCGGTGAAATGGATCGTGCAAAAATTGTAGAAGGGGGAGTACCCAATATCGATTTGATGGCCATTGCATCTCTTGATTCTATGTTAGCACATGTGAGAATGGCAAGAAGTCTTTATTTAAATAATTATCTCCCTACTGTTCATCCACCTCCAACTCCGACAAATGGTGAAAACAGTCTAACAATTACAACTGAACCAGGTCAAGTATTTATTGAATGGCCACCAATTTCTTCAACATATGTTGATCCACAATTGGGCATTAATGATTTTGCTGGTTACAGACTTTATAGATCAAACTACTTTACTATAGGTCCATGGACTTTGGTTGCAGATATCAAAAAGGATTCGGTTGAATTAGTAGATGGTTATGTACAGTATATTGATAAAGATTTGCCGTTTGGCGTAGGAAATTATTATTGTGTTACAAGTTATGATTTAGCTAATAATGAAAGTGGAAAAGTAAATAATACACGATTTCCGGTTTACCCGCTTCGTGCCCCAAATGCAGAATTTCCAAACAACGTTTATGTTGTTCCAAACCCATTTCGGCAGCATAGTAATTTAACCGGTTCAGGTGAACAGTATCGAATGGAATTTATCGGGATTCCAGCTATCTGTAAAATAAAAATATACACACTTACTGGTGATCTCGTTCAAGAAATTGATCACGATGATGGCAGCGGTTCGGAAGCTTGGGGTAGTATTCAGCGGTCTGATTATCAATTGAGTAAATGGACACTTGGAGTTGCACCGGGCATATATATATACCGAGTTGAATCGCTTGTGCCTGGTCATGAAGGTGAATCTTTTATCGGCAAATTAGCAATTGTGAAGTAATGGAGAATATCTTAATGCATTTATCAAATAAAACTTTTAAATTCTTGTGCCTTTACTTCATTGTGATGAATATTTTCATCCAAGCACAATCAGGAATTTCTCCAAATGACATAGAACGAGCTGGTCAATCAGGATGGCAATTTTTGAAAATCAACGGAGACTCAAGACAAGCCGCATTAGGTGGAGCTTTTACTGCAATTTCTAAAGGTGATGCAAATTCAGTTTTTGGAAATCCAGCTTCACTTGCAGATATTGAAAACATTGATGTTCAGGTGAACGTACTGGAGTGGATTGCCGATATTAATTATCAATCTATAGCTGCAGGTTATAGTCTTGGTGATATAGGAGTTGTTGGAGTTAGTCTTGCAATGCTTGATTATGGTGATATTCCTGAGACAATTAATTCACCTTCAAGCAATGGTGGAACATCCCCCCAACTTACCGGCAACAATTTTACTGCCAATGATTTTGTAGTTGGGTTAACTTATTCAAAAAAAATAACTGATAATATGGAACAAAATATTGCAGAACTTTCAATGAGTAATTGGTCAATGGATATCGGTACAATGTATTACACTGGATTTAGAAGTTTACGCATTGCTATAACTGCCAGAAATTTTGGGCCTGATTCAAGGTTTGGCGGATGGAGTGAAGAATACCAAACGGAATCAGACTATGTAAGAATGCCTTTGGATTTTCGTGCCGGTTTAGCAATGGACTTTTTCGACGAAGTGGACAGTCCCGATCTTTTAACTGCAATTGTAGAAGGTGATCATCCAAATGATGGAAAAGAAAAATTTCATATTGGTGCAAGTTATGCTTTTGATGGTATGTTCTTTATTCGTGCTGGATACAAATTTAATTATGATGTGCAGAAATTTACGTTTGGGGCTGGTATTACTTATCCTATAGGCACTACAGTTGGAACTATAAATTATGCTTACGTCGATTTCGGTGAACTCACACAAGTGCATACATTTTCACTTGGATTTTCCTTTTAATAATGTGAGTAATAAGAGTATTGAAAAACATTTATCGCAAATTTTATATAGAATAGATTATGAAAAATAAAGTAGTTGTTATAGGCAGTTATAATACTGATATGACAATCAAAACTAAAAAAATACCCAGTCCGGGTGAAACTGTTATAGGTGGATTTTTCTCAACCGGCGGTGGAGGTAAAGGTGCTAACCAGGCAATTGCTGCTGCACGTGTTGGTGCTGATGTTAGTTTTGTTGCTCGAGTTGGAGATGATTTGCTTGGTAAAGAAGCGATAAAACGATTAAATGAAGAAAGAATAAATACTAGTTACGTTATTCGTGATTCAGAAGTTCCAACGGGTGTTGCTTTTATTGTTGTTGATGAAAATGCTGAGAATAGTATCGTGGTAGCTTCAGGTGCAAATGCAAGGTTAAGTACAGATGATATTGAAACTGTAAATAATGAAATATCATCAGCAGATATAGTTCTTGTTCAATTGGAATCCCCAATCGAATCGGTTTATGCAGGTATAAAAAAAGCAAATGAAATGGGAGCCACAGTTATCTTAAATCCGGCCCCTGCGCAAGAATTAGCAAAACATATTTTTCAATATATAGACATAATCACACCAAATGTAGTTGAAGCAGAAATGTTAACCGGTATTAAAGTTACGGACGTAAAATCTTTGCATATGATTGTAAATAGATTTTTTGATTTTGGAATTAAGAATGTAATAATCACACTAGGTTCAAAAGGATACTTCGCTGGTTTTCAAAATATTATGGAAATCATTCCGGCATTTAAAGTTACACCAATAGATACTACTGGGGCTGGAGATGTTTTTAGCGGATCACTTGCTGCTTTTCTTGCTGAAGGAATGACAATTGAAAGTGCTGCGAGGATGGCTAATGCAGCAGCATCAATTTCTGTTACAAGGATGGGTGCACAAAATGCTGCACCAAAACGAGTAGAAATAGAAAAATATATAGCTTCCTACAAAGCTGCCGAATCTGAGGTACTAAATTGAATAAAAGATTTTTATCAACAATAACAATGGAGCTAAGAATGAAAACTTATAAACAATTTTTCTTGATCCTTGTGAGCTTGACTATATTTAGTCATCAGCTGATTGCTCAAGAATTTCAGAATATGACTCTGCTAGGAAATTTTGGAAAAGGTGAAGGTGAATCAAAGGCTGTATTTGCGGCCGGTTCATTAGTGTACTATGGACTAGGAAATAAATTACAGATCGCTTCATTTTCGAATCCCCAGAATCCTGTAAAAATCGGGAGTGTTATATTATCTGATATTATTGAAGATGTTGTTCGCACCTCAATTGGAGGAAATCAGCATTTAGTTTTAAGCGGCGGAAGTAATATGTGGCTTATTAACGTGCAAAATCCTACAACACCTTCCTTGGTAGCTTCAGTTGAAGTAGCACCAGGAACAACTTGTGAAGGCATAGCAACAAGTGGCACATACGCGTACGTTGCAGCAGGCGGCGGCGGATTGAAAATTTACAATATAGCAACACCCTCAAGTCCGGTTCTTGTTACTTCTATTGATAGTTTGGAATATTGTGAGAGCGTTGTTATTTCGGGACAGTACGCATACATTGCTGCTGGTTCACGGAGTCACATTCTTGATATAACCAATCCTGCTGCCCCAATTTATATTGGAAGAATTGACGGCTACGGTGGTGACCATCAGTATATAAATGTTCGATCTGGTTATGCTTATGTTTGTAATTATGATGCCAGCCTTGCAGTTGTAAATGTAACCAATCCCTCAAATCCTGTAAATGTTATGGAGATTCCTTCTGGATATCGCACGGCACGAATTATATTTGATGGAAATTATGGATATGTAGCTGTAGGAGATTCAGGAGTAAAAATTTATAACTTAGTAACACCATCATCGCCCGTATTTGTAACCCAAATTCAAACAACAGGACGTGCAGCATCATTATACTATGGCGCTATTACGATTGGTGGCACACCAACAGGACATATTTTTGTTGCAAATAGAAACCCAGCACCAGGCATCAGTGCAATTAATGTATCCAATCCTCAGGTGCCGGTAACCACATCCTTTCTTGCCGCAATTCCATCAGCAACAGGCACAGCTTATATCCCATTTTATTCTGATGGTAAAGTGTATGTAGCATATGGAACAGCAGGTTTGCGCATAATTGATGTAACTAATCCATCTAATGTAAATTTACTTGGCACTGCTGATCTTGGAGGAGATTCAAGGGCTGTAGTTGTAAGTGGTAATTATGCCTATGTGGCTGCAAGAGATTCCGGAGTATATGTAGTTGATGTAACAAATCCCTCTAGCCCCATAAAAATTAAAACTTTACAAACGCCTCGTGCACGTGGAATTTCAATAAATGGTTCTATGGTATACGTTGCAGCAAGCGACAGCGGTATGGGAATGATTGATATAGTAAATCCATCTAATCCAATTATTATTGGATATACCGGCAGCGATGTATATGGTGAGAATATTGCTGTTAACGGAAACGTTGCAGGTATAACTGATTATGGTCGAATTACTTTTTATGATATTACTAACCCCGTTGCTCCTGTTAAAAAAGGATCAACCGGATCATTTACAACTGGTAATGAAGGTTTTTCAATTAATGGAAATTATTCATTCATACCTGATGGAGATAGTCTGAAGATATATAATATAAGCGACCTTATGTCACCAACGTATATTTCAAAGGTAAGAACAGGTGGGTATGGATATCTTTCAGCGGTTGATGGTGATTATTGCTACGTAGCATCAGAAGGTACCGGGATAAGAGCAATAAATATTTCTAACCCTTCCGCACCTGTTGAAGCTGGATTCTATGATGGTGTTCCGCAATCGCGTGGTGTAGCTGTTTATGGAAAATATGTATATGTAACTGAAAAAGGTGATGGCCTTACTGTCTATTCTAATGATCTTGTTACTTCATTAGAAGACGATGAAACAATAATTCCGGAGAATATAACCCTGTACCAAAATTATCCGAACCCGTTTAATCCAACAACAAATATATTAATCGAATTAAAAGCAACTGCATTTGTTTCGCTTGAAGTTTTTAATTCTCTTGGAGAAAGAGTTGCTGTTCTTCTAAACAATCAATTATCAGCCGGATCAACGAGAGTGTCGTTTGATGCCTCGTCACTTTCTACCGGAGTATATCTATATAGATTAAATGCAAATGGTGTTACTATCGGTAAGAAAATGATGTTAATAAAATAAGATTTAGAAAATTTCTGAGTTAGATTAAAATAGTAAGAGCTCATTTATTTTCTTCATAAATGGGCTCAGTAACTGAAAGGAGGTGTTAAAGACAAATAATATACAGTGTAGGTGTCATTAAATATTTAATTCACTTTTATATATTTTTTTTGGAAGGCAATATGAAACATCTCAAGATAAAATTTGCAGTAATATTTTTATTGACAGCACTAAGCATGTCAATTTATCCGCAAGTTCCTCTCTCTGATTTTATGCCAGCAAATGGTGTTTTAGGAACTACAGATTTTGTTACAAATACCAATTACGCTGCTCCTTCAACAACAACTTTAGCGGAACCATTTTGTGTTGCTGTGGACCCTACAACAGGGAAATTATTTGTGGCTGATCGGGATAACAGGAGAGTTATGCGTTGGAGTTCTGCTAATGCATTGATTGATGGATCTCCTGCGGAAGTTGTATTTGGGCAACCAGATTTTGTCACAAGAACTGCTAATACTGGTGGAATTTCAGCGGCTACTATGAATAATCCAAATAGTGTTTATGTTGATGCTAACGGAACTTTGTGGGTTGCTGATAGAGATAACCATCGCGTTTTACGATTTAATAATGCTTCTTCTAAATTAACCGGTGCTAATGCAGATGGAGTATTAGGTCAACCTAATTTTACATCAAATACCGCTGGAACAACTGCCGGTTTATTAAGTGCCCCTACCAGTGTTTTTGTTGATGGAAGTGGAAATTTATGGGTTGCGGACAAAGACAATAACAGAGTAATGCGTTTTAACAATGCTTCAGGAAAACCCAACGGTGCCAATGCCGATGGAGTACTAGGCCAATTAGATTTTGTAACTTCAACATCTGGAACAACCGCTTCAAAATTTGATGCTCCGTGGGGAGTTTATGTTGATGTTTCTGGAAAGTTATGGGTAGCAGATAGATATAACAGTCGAGTTTTACGATTTGACAATGCTGCAGGATTAACAAATGGTTCTCCCGCCAACGGAGTGTTAGGTCAAACAGATTTTGTTACTTCTACATCTGGATTATCACAGTCTAAATTTGATGGACCTCGTGGTATGTTCATGGATGGCATGGGGAGATTGTATGTTGGTGATGAAGGAAATAGCAGGATAATAGTATTTACAAATGCTGCTGCAAAACCGGATGGAGCTAATGCGGATAATGTTTTAGGTCAGCCGGATTTTGTTACTACTGGTGGTGTTACTTCTCAAACTGGACTTAATTATCCATCAACTATTTTTATTGACAATGCAAATAATCATATCTGGATTCCAGACACATACAGCCACCGCGTTCTTCGTTATGATGTTTCTCCTCTTCCTGTTGAACTAACATCATTCACAGCAGTTTCTCAGGATCAACAAGTTACATTGAATTGGAGGACTGCAACTGAATTAAACAACAGTGGTTTTGAGATTCAAAGAAGTATTACAAATACAGAGTTTGTTACAATTGGTTTTGTTAAAGGTGTTGGAACAACGACAGTTCACCAAGATTATTCTTACTACGATAAAAATCTATCAAACGGCAAGTATACATATCGATTAAAACAAATTGATTTTAATGGTCAGTTTGAATATTCTAATACAGTTGAAGTTGAAGTTTTAAGTATAGATGATTATTCACTAATTCAGAATTATCCTAATCCCTTTAACCCTTCAACTAAAATCGGATACATACTTAAAGATAGAACAAATGTAAAAGTTGTTGTTATGAATTCGTTGGGAGAAGAAGTAGCTGTTCTTGTTAATGAAATCCAGGAACAGGGAATTCACGAATTAGATTTTAATGCTGCAAATTTATCAAGCGGTATTTATTTCTATTCACTTCAGACACAGCAATATTCTGAAACAAAGAAGATGCTTCTAATGAAATAATATTTAAGAGTTATTTTTATAATTGGTTGTTTCTTAGTAACACTCGGAAGCAACCAGTTTTTTTTAAGTTGGAATTATTTTTTTTGTAAGTTACTTTTAGAAAGTTTTATGAATTATTTCAAAATACAATTTATATGTCTGTTAATAATTGGATCATATGGTTTCTCATCTTATGCCCAAATAAATATTGTTCATAACAATGCGGCTACACCCACAGCTAGCAATTTTGCATATCCACAATCTTTATTTGTTGATCCTTACAATGGTAATATATGGGTCACTGATTTTGATAATAATCGTGTGATGCGATTTGATGTTTCAACTCTGACAGCACTGGATGAGATCCACTCATCAAATTCTCCTTTAGATTTTTCACTTGGTCAAAATTATCCTAATCCATTTAATCCTATAACAAATATTTCATTCTCGGTAAGCATTACTGGAATTGCAAAATTAGAAGTCTACAATTTATTGGGCCAGAAAGTTGCAGTGTTATTTGATGAAATAGCAACTGCAAAAACTATTTATTCAATTAAGTTTAATGTAGAAAATTATTCGAGTGGAATTTATATTTATTCGCTTCGCACAAAAACTGGTATTGAATCAAAAAAAATGTGCCTGATAAAGTAAGGATTATGGAATGAAACTTTTAAATCAACTAAAAACTATAATTTACTTCTGGATTTATTTTGTTTTATTTACAATAGTTACTTCAGCACAATCTCCGCTAATAAACAATATGCCTGCAAGCGGAGTAATTGGACAATTAGATTTTATTTCTGGTACTTCGGGTACAACATCAAACAAATTAAATGCACCTTCCGGCGTTGCAGTTGATCCAACAACAGGAAAATTATTTGTTGCAGATCGATATAATAACCGAGTACTAAGATGGAGTTCTGAAGATAAAATGCTGAATGGTTCTTCAGCAGAAGCTGTTTTTGGACAATTAGATTTTAACACTTCTACAAGTGGATTATCAGCATCAAAGTTTAATGATCCATTAAGAGTTTTTGTTGATAGCTCAGGAAATCTTTGGGTAAGCGATTATTTAAATAATAGAGTATTAAAATTCGAAAACGCTTCATCAAAACCCAGTGGATCATCGGCGGATGTAGTGTTGGGTCAAGCTGGATTTAATGTAAATACTTCAGGAACGACTATTAATAAAATGAAGGGCCCGGTTGGAATTTATGTTGATGGAAATGACAGATTATGGGTTACCGATAGATTAAATCATCGTGTATTAAAATTTGATAATGCTTCCACTTTAACAAATAGTGCAAATGCTGATTTTGTATTAGGTCAACCTGATTTTAATACCGGATCAAGCGGTTTATCTTCAACCAAGATGAATAGGCCTATGGGAGTTTATTTAGATAAAGAAGACAATCTCTGGGTTTGTGAAGATGACAATAAGCGAGCGATAAGATTTGATTCAGTTTCTTCAAAAGTAAATGGAGCATCAGCTGATGGTGTT
>CALLZX010000463.1 GCA_937858935.1 uncultured Ignavibacteriales bacterium
TTAAAATTGGTATGAAATTCCCAATCTAATGCCAAATGAAAGCGAACTAAAGTTAACATTACCAACTTTATTACCAGTTGCCTTTTCATCGGGCTTACCTATTATATCATAACGAACATCAGCGCCAATATGTGCAAAAACATTTTCTGCAATTGCCGTATTACCAGCTACACGCAATATAAAACCATAAGCTAAGGATGAATAATTATAGTTATTAGGATCTGATGGAAGTTTTTCGGTAACAGATAAAAATCTTAATCCTGCCCCACCTCCTAATTTAAAATTATATCCTTTACCGTTGATTACATAATTATAAAGTAATGAAGGCATTATTATTGAGTAAGTTAAGTCATAATTACCAAGTGAGGAACTTGCATTATAAGAACTTAGAAGATAGCCTAATTCAATTTCCAATTGATTATTTTCTCCTAACATTCTACCATATGAACCAGAGAAATTTACAGCGGAACTAAAATCACTTAATATGTCTGTATAGTTTGATTCCAAATATTTTTTCAAATCAGGTACACTTACAAAATCAATACCCATTGAAGCTCTAACTTCATTTTCAGTTTGTGCAAATGAAAACACAGAAATGACAATCACCAATAAAGATGTTAAGATTTTTTTCATACTTCTCTAATTTCTGTTTCTACAACTTCAAGTAGATTTTCTTTTTGTTTGTTTACTATAAAAAACATAACCAATGCCGTAATTATAAATAAAATGTAGCCAATGATATGAGTTAAAAATGCATAGGCAACACTTATCGTTTCACTAAACCCAAATATTAATACTAATGTAGACTTTGCAAGTGTGTGATAAGAACCTGTGCTTCCTGGTGTTGGTATTATAACACCAATCGCACTAATGCTCATAATTATCCATCCCATTCCGAATGTAACCGGCAGGAAGTTTTGCATATCAAGCATTAGCATTCCAGCATAAGAGCCGAAAGCATATAAAAATATTATCGCAACAGTCCAAAATAATGTCCAAAAATAATTCTTAGTACCCTTTAAACTTGCAAACCCTTCGGCCAGCATTGTAAAGATATATGCCATTCTTTCAGCAAGTTTATGAGAAATTTTACCAACAAACTTTATAATAATTTCTGAAAACTTTTCTTTTGATCGCAGAATTAATGAAAGAATTACTATTGATAATACAATTACTGCACCCATTATGTATAATGAGGATATTAGCCATGGAAATTTTTCTGAAAGACTTACACTTGTTAGAAAAAGTGCTACTATAATAGAACCGCCCATAGAAATTATATCTATAATTCTTTCAAGTATAACAGTTCCAAACATAGATGATCGTGACAGCCCTTCCCACTTTCCGATTAGAACAGCACGCGTTACCTCACCAAGTTTTGGAGTTACACAATTAACCCCATACCCAACCATTAATGAACCAAACAGATTTTTCATCGATGTGTCTGGCTTAACAGAATTAAGAATATATTTCCATCGGACAGCACGAAAATAATGTCCGAGCATTGTAACAACTATAAAAATAAAAACCCAAAGTAAATTTGCATGCGATACAATATTTAAAACTTCACTAAAATCAACATCATAAAATGCGATATATAGAAATACAACCGCAAGTATTATAGAAAGACCATAGTTAATGATCATTCCTGCATTGCTAAATTTATTTTTCTTATCGAAGGTCAACTAAAGTGGTTCCTTCCGGGGCAGTAAATGAAAATTTGGAGTCAGATAAATTTTGATTGAGCTTATAATTTGAAAATGAAACTTCCATTGTTCCTGATGCAGGATTTGAAATAACTGCTTTATCTATCAAATTTTCTTTTGTGATGTATAATTTTACTTCTCCAAGATTATTTTTATTTGATTTAGGTTTTAAAATCAATATCTGTTTACTCCCTTCGGATGATAATCTTAAATCACACTCAGACGGATACTGATAAACAAGATAGTTTATCGATAACAGCCCTGAGCCTGCTTCATCATAATCACTAATTATAACTTTTTTATCCTTTTTGTTATAATTCCAGGAGGTTTTTCCATCGGCTACAATTGTTTGGTTTCCGAATTCTATTCTAAGATTGTTATCTTTTTTGAAATACATCTTTCCAGTGAGACTTGATTTACCATTTGATTTCTGAGAAACTTCCGTTGAAAGATCAGTAATAGAATCAAACTTATTCTGTAGTGCTTTTAAAACTGATTCTGAACTTTGTGCAAATCCAATTGATGTATAAAAAAATACAAGAAGGCTTATTATAATTTTCATTTCAAACTCTAAATATTAGAAAAATAGTTTAACGTTTTGACTATAGATTACGCAGAATTGTTTCAAGCTGTTCTTCATTCTCAACAAGAACAGAACGTGCTTTGCTTCCATCATTTGGCCCAACAATTCCAGCTTCCTCAAGCTGATCCACAATTCTTGCCGCGCGAGAATATCCAAGTTTTAATCTTCTTTGAAGCAATGAAACTGATCCCTGCTGGTGACGAACAATTACTTTTGCAGCATCTTCAAACATCGGATCTAAATCTGAAGAAACGCCGCTTGAAGATTCTTTTTTCTTTTCATATAAAGAAGGTAAAAAATATGGTTTTGAATATGCCTGCTGAGAGTAAACATAGTTTGTTATTTTTTCAACTTCATCAGTAGAAATAAAAGCGTTTTGAACTCGAATCGGTTTTGGTGATCCTGTTGGAAGAAATAACATATCTCCTCTACCAAGCAATTGTTCTGCACCATTCATATCAAGAATTGTTCGCGAATCAATTTTTGTTGCAACTTGATATGCAATTCTTGAACTAAAGTTAGCTTTGATAACACCAGTTATAACATTTACCGATGGGCGCTGTGTTGCAAGTACAAGATGAATTCCAAC
>CALLZX010000464.1 GCA_937858935.1 uncultured Ignavibacteriales bacterium
ACGGAAAAGGAAAATGTTTACAGGACAAATCCCAACGATTCTACCACTATTAGCAGCAATGCTATTTTTAGTATTTGCGAAGACCATAACGGAGATTTGTGGTTTGGTTCTATCTCATCCGGATTGAATCTATTTAACAGAGAAAATAATTCATTTACAAGATTTATTAATGATCCAAATGATAAAACAAGTTTGGGCAGTAATGCAGTATGGTGCATTGCAGAAGATGCTAAAGAAAATTTATGGATCGGAACCTGGGGAGGAGGATTAAATAAATATTCAAGAGAAAAAAAATCCTTTATAAGATTTACAGCGGAAGATGGATTATCGGGCAACATTGTTTATGGTATCATCCCAGATAATCAAGGTAATCTGTGGGTTTGTACAAGTAAAGGATTGACAAAATTTAATCCTACTACTCTATCGTTTCGAAACTACGATAAATCAAATGGATTGATGATAAATGATTTTTCCGCAGGAGCAGTTTTTAGATCCAAAGATGGAAGGTTATTCTTTGGCGGTAATTCAGGTGCAATTGAATTTAATCCGAAAAAGATAAAAGAAAATTTATTTATTCCGAATGTTATTATTACTGATTTTCGGGTTTTTGATAAACCATTTAATCTTGATAAATCTATTTTGTTTACTGATGAAATAAATCTTGATTATGATGAAAATTTTTTTTCAATAGAATTTGCTTCACTTGATTACACCTCTCCTGAAAAAAATGTCTTTGAATATAGACTTGAAGGAGTCGATGAAAATTGGAATAAATCCGATGGAAGAAGGTTTGCGAGTTATACAGATATAAGCAACGGCAACTATAAATTCAGAGTAAGGGGCTCAAACAGCAGCGGCAAGTTTAATCCGAAAGAAGCTGTTTTAAAAATTATTATTGCCCCGCCATTCTGGAAAACCTGGTGGTTTAGATTGCTTGCTGCGATTATTTTAATATTGATTCTTTATTCAATCCATAAATATCGTTTAAATAGATTGCTGGAAATTGAAAGAACGAGAAACAGGATTGCCCGCGATCTACACGATGAAGTAAGCGCCAGTGTTACAGGTATAGTGTATTTTGCTGATGCTGTTAAAACTGAAGTTAAGGAACAAGAAACTCCCGCCTTAAATAAACTAATTGGATTAATAAGTGAAAGCGCAACACAAATTCAGGAATCTATGAGTGATATCATCTGGTCTATCAATCCGGATAATGATGACTGGAATGTTGTGCTTCCAAAGTTCCGAAGATATGCTTCAGATCTTTGCGAGAGTAAAGGTATTAATTACAATATTGAAATGCCGGAAAATTTTTCCGGAAAATCATTAAAGATGGAACAGCGCCATGATTTATGGTTAGTGTTTAAAGAAATTGTAACTAATGCAGTTAAACATTCACAATGCAAAAAATTAAACATAAAGCTATTTACTGATTCAGATTTTCTGCATTTAGATATTACTGATGACGGTATTGGCTTTGATGCTGCAACTCCAAGTACAAATAATGGGGTGAAGAATATAAAAGCACGCAGTAAAAGTTTGAATGGAACAGATGAATTAGTTACTTCGTTTGGAAATGGAACGCAATGGAAAATTAAAATACCCTTAACGGCAACTAAACATAAATAATTTTGTATTAGTATGAACAACACAGCAAAACAAAAAAGAACATCTAATGAAAACTCAATCGTCAAAATTATGATTGTTGAAGATAATCGTTTTATAAGAATCGGATGGGAAGCAGTAATTCAGGCCAATAAAAATTTTAGTCTAGTTGGTTCTTTTCCTGATTGTGAAACTGCGTTCAAATCAGCTGCTCCGCAAAGAACTGATTTAGTTTTAATGGATATCGGCTTACCCGGAATATCTGGTATAGAAGGTGTTAAATTATTAAAAGAAAAATATCCCGAAATAGTTATTGTTATGTGTACAGTTCATGATGACAGCGAAGAAATATTTCAGGCTATTTGTGCAGGCGCAGTGGGATATCTAACGAAAAAAACTTCACCTGAAGAATTGATTAAAGCTTTAACTGAAGCATATAATGGCGGCTCACCAATGACGCCAAGTGTTGCCAGAAAAGTCATAAGCTCTTTTCAGAATATTAAAGATTCTACTAGTGATAATAAAATTTCCGAATTAAATGAAAGAGAACAGCAGATATTGAATCTTATGGCGCAAGGGAAATCATACAACACTATTGCGAATGAAGTCTGTCTTTCTGTCGATGGAGTATATTATCATATCCGACATATCTATGAAAAACTGCATGTTCACAGCCGTGCAGAAGCAGTTGCAGAAGGGATTAAAAAGAGGTTAATCGCTCCTCCGAAATAATTAATTATTGCCCGACATACTTCAATGAATTTCGAATAACGAACAAGGAATTTAGAAGTCGAAAGTATTTCCACCTCAGAGTTTGATATTCAGCATTCCTTGTACATTATTCAAAAATCTCACTAACATTTAGCTTAGTTTCCCTAAATACTACAGGTATACGTAGTGTCTGTCCACATCATATCTTTTAAGTTTTAATTAGAAATTCTTAAAAGGATCACGTCTGTGTCGTTTTCATTGAGTAAAAGCATAATAAAATACTTTAGACGAAAAAAGTATGGAAAGATAAATCCACAACAAGAATTATCTGATTTAGAAAGAAAGATTCTTGAAGAAATTTCTGTCGGTAAATCATATCACACAATTGCAGATGAACTTTCTATAACCAGCGATGATGTGCAGAAGCATATAAGAATTATTTATGAAAAGCTTCAGCATAAATCAATTAGCAATGAATAAAACATATTTAAAAAAATAAATGATAGGAACTAAAATGAAAAAATTACTATTTCTTTCAATCGCTCTTTATATTATGTCGGTAAACACATATTCACAGATCCAATCAACAGTAATCGGCGGATATTGGAATGATCCTAATACATGGGTTGGTAATTTAGTGCCTGGCGCTGGAAATGATGTAATAATTAATGGGCCTGTAGTACAAGCATCTGCAAGTGGTTATACAATATTAACCGAGTATTGCAATAATCTAACAATTACAGCATCCGGTTCATTACAGAATGGTGGATATGGTGGTGGATTTGGAGTTTTTCCATTAGTAGTTGCCGGTAGTGTAATAAATAACGGAGTTGTTTCAAACGGTTCTGAGGACTGTATAAAAATATTTATAGCCGGTGATCTTGAAAACAATAACATCTGGATGCCCTATGAAACTGAATTCCAAACATCTGGTAATCATAATTTAAGTCTTGCACCAGGAAAATCATTCGGTAGCAGATTGCGAAATAATGGTAGTCCTACTTTTACTGCATTAACAGATATGTTGTTTACTTGTGATTATAGTGTAGATGGAAATCTTTATCGTGATCATTTTTATTTGAATGGACAAACATTTAATGTCGGAAATCATTCAATTGAATTACAACAATGTATGATAAATAAAGGAACTCTAACAGGCAATATTGAAATTCTCGGGACATTTATAACAGGGTGGCCTGAAGGTTATGATATTAGAGATACTCTTTTATTTGTTGGTAATGTAACTGTCACCGATACTCTAACAGGAAATATATATGGCGGTGGTTATGGAATTTATAAAATGAGAGTAAACGGAAATCTAACTAACAATGGCGTAATTAAGGATGATTACGATACAGACGGAATTCTTAATGCCGATGATCTTGAATTACTGATTACTGGTAACATAGTTAATAATGGTATCTGGGGATGCAACTTTACTACTTTAATAGGGAATGCAACTCAAACAATTTATCAATCAGATGGTAGAATGTTTGATGGATATCTTACATATCTAGGTAGTGCACCAGAATTAATTTCTCAATCTGATTTAACAGTGACAAAAGACTTTGGTCTGAATAATGTAACGCTTCAGATGAATAGTCATACATTAAATGTGCATCGATGGTTGACTAATGGAAAAATTAATAACTGTGTAATGTATAATGGGTTTCTTCAAAATATTAATTCTTTAAATAATCTTACTAT
>CALLZX010000465.1 GCA_937858935.1 uncultured Ignavibacteriales bacterium
TGGTTATGGCTCACTCAGGTGGCGCATCATGGCATTCAGTTATTGATTTAGTTAACCTAGCTCCAGTTGAACCTTTTCCACAAGTTACATTTGGCAGCAACTTCCCTGATTTCGTTTATCATACAGATGGAACTATCTGGACGACTAATACAGACGCAAATATTAGAAAATCAACTGATTACGGTGCTACTTTTACACAAGTTGCTCCAATCGGTGCTGGTGATCCTAATGTAACCTTAGTTGTTGCAAATGGCCCTTCAGAAAACCCAATATATGGCAATTCAACTGGCCAATATATGGCTACTGTTGGTGGCTGGGCAACTATGACAGTACCTAATGCAGAAGATGGTATCTATTGGTATGGCACTAATGATTTTGGTGCTACCTGGAATGGTTTAGTTATTGGTTTAGATGCTGTTTATGGGCAAGTTGCTAACAATGCAAACTTAGCACCTTATTTTGAAAATTTTAGTCAGCTCAATGCTAATATTGATGAAACAGGAACAACACACGTTGTAATAAATGGATATGGCGAAGGAATAAATGGTGTTGATACTGTTAATGCTTTCCCACTTTTATATTGGAATAGCAATAACGCTGAATGGTTAGAAATTTCTATACCTTCAATTGCATTTGAATCAAGCACAATTTTAGCTGATGTTAGACCAGGTAATGGTATTGGTCAATCATATCCATCTGTAAGTGTTACGGATGACGGACAATTTGTTTTTGTTATCTGGACCGCTCCTGAGTATACCGGAACAATCGGTGCAAGCCCAATTAATGTTTATCCTGGTGATGGCGGCGCTGCTTCAGGTCCTATATTCTATACAGATTTACATTGGACAACTTCTACAGATGGTGGCCAAACTTGGGCCGCACCACAAAAGATTGGTGAACCAAACGTTTCTGAAACTTATGCAAACGTAGCAAGAAGATTAGAAGTGCTTTCTAATAATGATGTTAAAGCTCACTTTGTATTCTTTGTTGATGGTACCCCTGGTACATCTTTATTTACAACAAAACCTGAAAATGGTAACTCCTTAGGAACCTGGCAGTATATGTCAGCAGTCGTAGGAACCTATCAGGCTGCAACAGAAATTCCTGTTACATTCCAGGTTGATATGGGCGTTCAAGCATTTGAAGGTAATTTCCCGGCCGGTGCTAACGTAGTTGTACGTGGCAGTTTCCAAGCAGATTTTGGTGATCCAGGTGGTAACTGGCAAGGTAATTTCTTCCAATTGTCAGATACAGATGGTGATACAATTTATACAGGTACATTTAACGCTCCTGCATCTCTTGCTGGTAACAATTATGCATTTAAATATGTTATTGTTAACCCACCAGCAGGTGATAATTGGGAATCAACACCTGATAGACCATTTACAGTTACAGCTCCTTCTACAACCTTACCTGTAGTATGGTTTAATGATGACAGCGAACCAACTCAGATTAATGAGGTTACTAACACACTTAATTTTACTGCTGATATAAGTGGTATTCTTGGTGTTGGTGTTGGCGGTGCTTTCGATCCTGCTCAAGACTCAATACTTGTTATGGGTTTGGATTGGGATAACTTAGGTAAAAATGTTGTTGGTAATAGAAGATTAGCTAATACCGATCCATTTAACTCAGGAATTTATACAACCAGCTTAACATTTACATCTGGTTCTGCTGCACCAAATGGTGTTGGCGATTCTACAAAATGGAAATTTAGAGCTTTCCCTGATTCAAGATTTGCTAATACTGGCTGGGAAACCGGATCAGATAGATGGCATTATTATTTAGCTAACGGTACCGTAACAGATCTTGATGTAATAGTCCCTAGAATATATCCATTATTTGGACCTCTTGTTAATCCTGTTGCAATGGAATTTAATGTTGATATGACAGGTGCTGTTAATAAATGGAACGGTTTACCAATTCCACTTAATGAACTTCAATTTGTTGGAATTAAAGGCGCAGCTCCATTCTTGGGTGCATGGGCTGGTAACTGGACTGTAGCAGATACACTTGGTGGTGCTGCAAGTACATTAAAAGTTATGACGAATGTTGGCGGAAATAATTGGAGATATAATGTAGTTGTTCCTGCTGGTACAAATTCTGGTGCATATGAATATAAATATGCCGCAATGTATCCAGGTGCTGATACTGTTAATGGTGGTTCTACACCTCTTGATAACGAAGGCGCTTTTGGATTAAATCATCTATTTATTCTATCAGATCAGCCTGCAGGTATTCAGATATACAATATCTTTGGTGATTTTACTACCGATGTTAAAGAAATTGATAACTCAATTCCTGTTGCTTATGAATTAGGTCAAAATTATCCTAATCCATTCAACCCTTCAACAACAATTAAATTCAGAATTCCTGAAGCTGGTATAGTTACTCTTAGAGTATTTAACTTGTTAGGTGAAGAAGTTGCAATGTTGTTAAACAGCGAAAAAACTGCTGGCACATATGAAGCAACATTTGATGCATCATCACTTTCAAGTGGTATTTACTTCTATACACTTGAATCTAAAAACTTTACATCTACTAAAAAGATGGTATTGTTGAAGTAATTATGGTTCTTTAATTAAAAAAGCGGGTGGTTATCTGTAATTAGCTTTACAGACCATCCGCTTTTTTTTTATGATTTAATCAATGAGATGAAACGATCAAATCTCTAAAAATATTTTAGTGGAGAAGCGATGAAAAATTCGATTACAAAAATTTTATTCTTTTTTATATTAGTTTTTTCTCTGGTTCCGATGCTTTTTGCACAGACCGGAGTTGGTAAATTGAGTGGAAAAATAGTTGATGCAGCCACAAGAGAGCCACTAATAGGCGCAAACGTTATTTTAGTGGGTACTTCAACAGGAGCTGCCACAGACGTAGATGGAAATTATTTTATACTCAATATTACTCCAGGTACCTATGAACTTAAGGTTACCTATGTTGGGTATGCACCACAAACAATAGAAAATGTTCGTGTTGTTGCGGGAATCACCTATGATTTGAATATTGAACTTACAACAGATTTTACACTTGATGAAATTGTAGTTGTTGATAGAAAGTTTTTTGAAGAAAAAGCAACAAATACTGTAAAAGTTATTGATTCAGATCAGATATCAAGATTGCCAGTACGTGGCGTAACAAATATTGCATCACTTCAATCCGGCGTTGTTATTCAAGAAGGAAGCGGCGGACAGGATGGTAATGCCAGTATTAACGTTAGAGGTGGTAGAGGCAGTGAGGTTTTATATATCGTAGATGGTGTACCTCAAAACAACTTATACAACAGATCTTCAGTTGCTTCAGTTAGTAACGTAGCAATTGAACAAATTTCTTTTCAGGTTGGAGGTTACGAAGCTAAGTATGGACAGGCTCAATCAGGTATTATAAATGTTACAACTAAATCTGGACAGCCGACTTATACAATTCTTACTGATCTTGTCACTTCATCATATACTGATGATTATGGTTATAATCTTTATGCCGGTACATTAAGCGGCCCCATCATTCCAGGAATTTCTGATCATACAATATTTTTATCGGCAGAAAGAGGATGGTTTCAGGACGCGGATCCAACGGCTGTTGATATAAGTTTCCCGTCAATTAATAAATCTTATAAGGGATATGAAAATAATCCCGCTAGTGTCTGGAGATTTTCAGGAAAAACTAACCATCGCCTAGGTGATTTTACATTAAATTTTAGTGGATTATATAATGATAGAACTTCAAAAGTAATTGATTATCGTTATCAGAAGAATAATTCAAGATTTAATCCTGAGGCTTTTGAAAAGAATATTTCTTTAAATGGTCGTATTTCACAGACAGTAAGTAATACAACATTTTGGAACCTTAATTTGGGGTATAAAATGTTTGACTTCAAAAGATATAACCCATTCTTAGAAGATAATCTTGCTCTTTATGGAGATGCCGAATACTGGGAAAATAATCTTGGAGTTTATCTTGCTGGTGATGGTTTAAATCCTGCCAGATTAGATGAAAATGGTTTGCCTATCGTAAATTCTCAAGGTGATAGAATCCAGATGTCAGTTGATGATAATGGTGTATTTAGACCTTACGGTTATACAGGCGGTGGATTATATCAGAAAAGAGAGGATGATGCATTCTTTATAGATTTTGATATTACATCACAGATTGATAACCATCTAATTGAATTTGGTACCGGTTTTTCACAACACACGGTTAGAGGTTATGGAGTATTTGCTTCCACATATGCTCAGCAACCAGATAATCTGACTGAGGCAGAGAAATTTGAAGCATTGCAGCCATTTGTGTATGGTTATGATGTTACCGGACAAAGTAAAACCACTACAGATGAAGCAAACCAATTTTTAAGACCGTACAAACCGGATATTGGTTATGCTTATCTACAAGATAGATTTGAATTACAGGATATCGTTTTAAATATCGGTTTAAGAATGGATTACTATAATTTAAAATCTTATGTTCTCAAGAATCCTGCTCTTCCTTATGCAGGCGGTACAAATCCGGAAGATTTTGACACTGGCGATTTTCAGGTAAGAGATGCTGAAGTTGAGCTATCTCCTAGAATCGGGATTGGTTTCCCGGTTACATCAGGTACAGTTTTTCACGCTCAATATGGCAGATTTATTCAATTGCCAGAATTGAATGACGTATATTTTGGTCCATACAGCTACTCTGATTATCTAGTAATGGCACCTCAGAGTGGATTCAATGGTGCATTAAGAGCTGAAGAAACAATTCAATATGAAGTTGGTTTTCGTCAGTTGTTGAGTGATAACTCAGCATTAAATATTACTGCATTTTACAAAAATATAAGAGATCTTGTAAACGTACAGAATCACAAATTCCAGCGCGTTGAAGGTGGAGAATTAATTGATGCAATTTATCCTGAGAACTCTGACTTTGGCACAACCAAAGGTATCGCACTCTCATTGGATATTACTCACTTGAGTTACTTTAGTGTATCGGCACAATATACTTTTTCTATTGCTGAAGGAACCGGTTCATCAACATCCTCAAGCGCAACTTCAGTATTCAGAAATACAGATAATGCAGCTCCAAAAGTAATTGCTCCTTTAAGTTTTGATCAAAGACATACAGGTGTTGTTAATATAGACTTTTATGTTCCTAAAGGTGAAATGGGTTGGATGGAAATGTTTAATGCAAATATGTTGATATCGTTTAGCAGCGGTCGCCCATATACACCAATGGATCAATGGAATCTTTTGGGAGACAATGGAATTCTCTCACAAACTAAAGGATACATCAACTCTGCTTTTGCACCTGGTTCAATTAGATTTGATCTAAAGATGGAAAAAAGCTTTGCACTTGGTGATATTATCCTCTCCCCATATATATGGGTTGAGAATCTTTTAGATGCTGACAATATAACAACTGTATACAGATCAACGGGCAGCCCATACACAACTGAATATTTAACCACACCTAATGGAGTTGCTTCGTCTGAATTGAATGGTGAGGGATATGTTCAAGATTATCAGAGCTTGGAAAGAAATCCAGGTAATTTTGGTATTCCAAGATTGATTAAGCTTGGTTTTAAATTGAACTTCTCAAACATAAGCTTATAATTACTCAGAATTTTTTAAAGTTGAGAGGACACTAAAAATGAACAATAAAAAAAGTTTGTACCAATACCGTTTCTTAATAATCCTATTGATTATAGCACCACTATCATTAGGGTTTTTGGGTGATGACAAGTCTGGTACTAAACCTATTAATTCACAATCTTTGTATAAACTTGGTGCAACCACAGAAGAAGGCGGAAAGAAGGGTGATGCTTACAGATTAAATGTAAATAACATCAATCTTCCGTTAAATAGAAAAGGTATTATTGCTGCTGTAAATATTCCTGATCCCAACCCTATTATAAGCGGTGCAGGTGGAAAATTTGCAGGACAGATTTTTCTTTTTTCAGGTGGTTTTTTTCTAAGTGGTTATTCTAACGGAACTTTATTTGCAAATGCGGTTGCCTCTGCT
>CALLZX010000466.1 GCA_937858935.1 uncultured Ignavibacteriales bacterium
ATAAACTTCAAAATCATTTTGCTTTGTAATAAGCTCGTAATCCGAAACAGATAATTCCTCTTTGATCTTAACCGGATTTCGAGTTGATATAGAATCGATATACAAATTCCATTTATTCTCAGATAAAAGATCTTTTTCATTAATCTTTTCAGATAATACTTTTTCAGAAGTGCCGGAATACTTTCTATAAAGTTTTAAATAATTTTCTATCCCAATATTCTTTATCAAAAAATTTGTATAGAGTCCTGAAATTGGATATGATATTGAAGCATCAGTTTTTTGAAAATCTAACTTACCAAGCATCTCTTTATAGTTTGCAAATCCAGATTTAATCAGGAATACTCCCATTTCAGAAATTGTGTGCGCGTCAAGTCCGCCACGCCCGCCAAATGCCACCGCAAATCCTTCCTGCAAAAAAGGATGTGTGTAAAGAGGCAGTTTTCTAAGTTTATAATTAATTAGAAAATGTAGTAATTCGTGATAGTGTGTATTGTATGTTGTGATAACATAATCCTGTGCAAGAATTAAAATACCGCGGGTTGCAAATCCAGTTACTTTTTTAATTTCTTCTTCATCTTTACAAAGAAAATAAAAGATTTTATTTTCTTTTATTTGATTTAGTTCCGTCTCTGTGAAAGAAAGAATCTCAGTCATTCTGATTATAAAATCTTCCAAAAGATTAATTGAATAATTATTAAATAGTGTTTCATCACTTACAAAGAACTGAAAATAATTAGTACTGATTGTTTTCCAATTACGCGAATGATAATATGCTGAAGTGACAAGGAAAGAGTCTTTTAAAAAATATTCTCTTTTAAGATTTAAAGTTGGAATCGCGATTGTCAACAAAGAGAAATTGTCTTCAAGACCTTCTAATTTGTATTCATATTTAATTTTTCCGTTTAAAAGATCATTAGCAAATTCTTTGGGAATATCATTCGCAATTAAAAATTTATTTTTTATTCCTTCATATTCAATTCCAAAACGATTTGCAATTTGCAACTCGTCAGCATTAATGTAATTTGAAATGTCAGGAGAATTTGTGATTAGCAGAGTAATGATTTTATCAACACGCTCACTTGAATTTGTTTGGGTATATGTGAAGGGGAAAAACAAAAGAAGAATAAAAATAATTTTCATCACCAATCCTACTAAATTGATGAGGAAAATTAAATTGGATGTTTATCTTAAAACATCCTAAAAAAATCCCATCAACTCTCTAAAGCTTTCATAAATTCTATCATACTTTGGTAGAGCGCCTTCAAATTGGCAAATCTCTGAGGCAAAATCATTTGCAAGTTTATTAATGTATGGGATTTCCAAACCGTGCAAGTAGCCGACACAAAGAACCGCAGCAAATGCATCGCCCGCACCAGTTGTGTCAACCACCTTTACATCAACGTTTGAATGATCATATCGCTTACCATTTTCAAAAATTGAGGAACCGTCTTTGCCGCGGGTTACAGTAATCATACTAATTTCAAACTTTTCCATAAGCTCATAAGCAACTTTTTCCGTGTTGTATTCGTTTTGTAAAAGTACATCGTTAAGTATGTGCATTTCTTCATAATTAACTTTTATAAAATCAGCTGCTTTAAGTGAGGAGATAAGAACTTCTTCATTATAGAAATTCTGCCGCATATTTAAATCAGCAAAGTATTTTAATCCACGATTGAAAAATGATTGAATTGTTTTTCTTGAAAGTTCGGATCTTTGTGCGAGCGTTCCAAAGTAAAGACAATCTGTATCAGCTATAATTAGATTTTCGTTCTCATCATTCATTTCAATAAAATCGTAGGCACTGTCAACATCAATTTTAAAATTTGGAATTCCCGAATCATCGAGGTGAACAATTGCCATTCCAGTTGGGTGTAGATTATCGTGCTGAATAAATTCAAATGACAACCCGGAATGTTTAAGATCATTAACGGCTTTGTTGCCAAGAACATCTTTACCAACGCGGCTAATAATATTTCCATTGTCTGTTAATTTTTTGACATGATAGATAAAATTCAGCGGTGCGCCACCAAGTCTTTTGTGGTTCGGATATATATCAAAAAGAATTTCTCCGATAGAAGTTATATTCATAAGACGGGAATTATTTTTTCCTATAATTTGTTAAAACTCTATCAATAATATGAAAAGGTTATGAAACTTTATCAACTCAAAACATCACAAAAATTACCAATATCTTTAGAAACTGCCTGGAAATTCTTCTCAAACCCGGCAAATCTGTCCAAAATCACTCCGCCATGGCTAAACTTTGAAGTTAGAACCAAATTATCAGAAAAAATGTATGCAGGAATGATAATCACATATTTTGTACGCCCCTTATTAAATATTCCGCAAACGTGGGTTACGGAAATTACACATGTTAACGAACCAAATTACTTTGTAGATGAGCAGAGATTTGGTCCATATAAAATGTGGCACCATCAACACCTTTTTACAATGACAGAAGATGGATGTGTAATTATGGAAGACATTGTTAGCTACGTTGTTCCATTTGGATTTCTAGGGCGGATAATGAACGCTATTGTTATTTCAAAAAAAATAAATGAGATTTTTAACTTTAGAAAAGAAGTTCTAGTGCAGATGTTCGGATAGTTTTAATAAAAACCTCGAAGGTTTAAAAACCTTCGAGGTTAAAAAATATCAATCCACTTTTTTCATTTCTTCTTGTTTTGTTTGTTCCATTTGTGCCCATGGATTTGTATCCGTATTCCAGGTTTCAACTTTTATTTTCATTGAACCATCTTTTTGTTCTTCCCAAATTGTGATGTACTTTCCATAGTCGGCCCATTCAGGTACATCCGGTCCGCTCATTTTCATATTATAATTTCCTATTTCAATTGCAAGATTACCCTGAACAATAATGTCTGTAATAGAAAGAACAAATTCAGTTGTTTTCCAGCCTGACTTTGCCTGCATTTCGCTAAGTTCTCTAACTTTTGCAATTCCCTTAATGGTTGGCTGATAACTCGGCATAGAAATAATGTCTTCTGTGTACATTGATAACATTTTCTCTACATTGTTATCGATCATTGCCTTTGTGTAAACCTTATTCATTTCCTCAATCTTTGCTTTAACTTTATCAACATCCTGAGCAAAAATGCTTGAAGAAATAATTATTAGAGAGATAAGAAAAGAAAATAGTTTGTTCATAGAGCCTCCTAAGAATATTTGTGATTATTTGATTTCTACCTGGTTTAATCTAAAAAAGACGATGATTGTTTACAACAAAATTGTGATAAAATATTGAGTATGCAGATTCTTAGTTTTACTTTATAATTGAAATTATTTTAAATATTATAAAAATGCAAAGAACTGATTACTCACAAATAGCACCAACCTATAATAATCGTTATAGTGTAAATTATTTAGTCAAATTAGAAAAAGAACTTTGTGGGTTAATTGAATTAAATAATTACAAAAACATTTTAGAAGCTGGATGTGGCACCGGAAGATGGATTAGTTCAATTGAAAAAAAGAGGAAAAAAATCTTTGGATTGGACTATTCATTAGATATGATGAAAATTCCAAAGTCAGATAAATCATATCTAAATCTCGTAAATGCTGATGCTGTTCATATTCCTTTTAAAAATGATTTTTTTGACTTGATATTTTGTGTTAATGCGATTCATCATTTTCCGGATAAAGAAAAATTTATTAAGGAGTGTAATCGTACATTATTAAACAAAGGTATGCTTGCAGTTTTTGGCGTTGATCCGCATATCGATAAAGACTGGTACATTTATGATTATTTCGATTCCACTTATGAAAATGATCTAAAAAGATTTCCTTCGTTTAAATTGTTAGAAATCTTGTTAAAAACAGAAAAGTTTACAGATATTGAAACTAAAGTGGTTGAAGAAGTTCATAACGCAAAAGTCGGTAATTCTGTTTTTAGTGACCCGTTTTTAATCAAGAATAATTGCTCGCAGCTCGCTAATCTTTCGGATGAAGAATATCAAGGGGGAATTAATAAGATTAAAAATCAAATCGATAAAAATCCGGAAACAGTTTTTAAAACATCAGTTATCTTTTATCTTGTAAGTGCAAAAAAGAAATAAGGAAATTAAAAATGCCAATTGTTGTAAAATCACCAACCATAATTGAAGCCGCAGGAAACAAACCAAAAATAATTGAAGAATATTTTGGAAGAGTTAACTCAAAAACAGAAACGCTAAGCATAGCTAAAATGACAAGTCCGCAAGGCTGGGTTGAACCTGGGCAACGACCTGAGTTTGATGAATATACAATTGTGTTAAAAGGAACTTTACAAGTTAAGACCGTAAAGGAAACAATTGATGTTGAAGCTGGGTCCGCGATCTTAACCAAAAAAGGTGAGTGGATACAATACAGCACACCATATGAAGGAAGTGTGGAATATG
Organism: uncultured Ignavibacteriales bacterium; assembly: GCA_937858935.1. Classification (GTDB taxonomy): domain Bacteria; phylum Bacteroidota; class Ignavibacteria; order Ignavibacteriales; family Ignavibacteriaceae; genus IGN3. The sequence goes on from CALLZX010000466.1 coordinate 4,395, forward strand.
TTGCCGTTTGTCTGCCGGCATTTTCACCAGATACAGTAAATAGGGATGAATAAAACTTTCGGCAGGAATTAAGGCGCAAATTTGTCGACTTCTCACAATTAAGAACAGGCTTTGGATCCCTTCTTTGATATGAAAAGCAATTTCTAAACACTGCTTATTTTCACTGATATTTCAACAATAATCAACAAAATCCTTGTGGAATATTATTTGACTATAACAAGCGTCAACAAAAAAAGAAGGCATCTTATCTATGTTCGAATTTAAGTTTACTGAAGAACAAAACATGCTCCGCGATATGGTGCGTGATTTTACCAATAATGAAATCAAACCTATTGCTGCTAAAATTGATGAAGAAGCAAAAATACCCAGAGAGCTAATCACAAAAATGGCTGAGCTTGGTTTTCTTGGGATTTCTTTTCCGGAAGAATACGGCGGCGGCGGATTTGGTGAAGTTGGCTATTGCATTATGCAGGAAGAAATTTCCCGTGGTTGTATGTCAACAGCTACTTTTATCGGTGCTCATCAATCTATTGGTACCAATGCAATATTTAATGGCGCATCCGAAGAACAAAAAAAGAAATTTATTCCTCCACTTGCATCGGGCGAAAAGATTGCTGCATTTGGATTAACAGAAGCCCAAGCCGGTTCAGATTCCTTTCATCTTAAAACAAAAGCAGATTTAGTTGGTGATGAATGGGTTATTAATGGTGAAAAACTTTGGATTACTAATGGCGGGATTGCAGATTTTGTTTCTTTGTTTGCACGAACAGAAAAAGGAATCAGTCTTTTTGCTGTAGATACAAATGTTCCGGGATTTAAAGTTGGTCCGCCAGAAAAGAAAATGGGTATTAAGGGAAGTGTAACGAATCCATTAAGTTTTGAAAATGTACGCATACCAAAAGAAAATTTAATCGGAACAGACGGAAGAGGATTTATTTACGCAATGAAAACTCTTGATGCCGGCAGACTTGGACTTGGCGCTGCATGTATGGGTGTTTCTAAAGAACTGCTTGAGCTTTCTGCAAAGTATGCAAAAGAACGCATACAATTTGATCATCCAATATCGCACTTTCAGGCAATACAGTTTATGCTTGCAGAGATGGCAATAATGATTTACAATATGGAATCAATTGTTTACCGTACAGCTGTTGATTATGATTTACATAAGGATATTTCCAGACAATCAGCGATAGTAAAATTTTATTGTTCAGAATCTTTAGATAAGATTGTTGATTTTGCAGTGCAGATTCACGGCGGAATGGGCTACTCACAGGAACTTCCTATAGAACGAATTTACCGCGATAGCCGTATCAACAGAATTTTTGAAGGAACAAATGAAATTCAAAAAGGGATAATTGCAAGGGATATTATTAAGAAGAATGGAAAAATTTAATCCAATAAATACTATTTGGAGAGTACAATAATGCCAGTAAAAAAATCTGTTAAAAAACCGGTAGCAGCAAAAGCCAAATCAAAACCGGCAAAACTTTTTTATTATCGAATATTTTTTGATGATAATGAAAAGAAAAATTATATGAAGAGTACACTTACACATAAACAGGTGGAAAAATATTTAAAGGTTTATGAAAAAACTCATCAGAAATTTTTGAACTCAGAGTTTGTTGATTACTTAAAGAAGTATGATAAAAAAACAGAGATGATTGAAATAAGCGACATATCGTATTAGTAATGCTGTCCACGTCTCTTAAGATTCCCGGCGGATTGTTTGTTGCCTCCTTCAATTTAGCCGGGAATTGTTTTATAAAATATTTACTTCACACTCTTTCCATTTATCCCTAATTTTGAACAATAAGTTTTAATTAATTTTTGCATTAACTTACGAAAAGGTAGGGTTATGAAATCCTTTATACCGCTTTTAGCAATTCTAATTTTTGTATCAGCTTCCTTCATCAAACCACAAGACAAAAACAAAGGTATTTTTGTTGAACCTAAAGATGGATTCTATAAAGAAATAGAAAAGGGAATTGATGATTTTAAAAATCCAACCGAAGAAAAAAAGAAAAGTTTTAAACTAGATTTTACGGGAATAAATTATCCACAATCCAAAGAAGAGTTTAAATATTACTGGCATAACGAAACCGTTTCTCAGGGTCAAACCGGAACTTGCTGGACTTTTTCAACAACGTCTTTTTTTGAATCTGAAGTTTATCGTTTAACGGGAAAGCAAGTTAGTATTTCTCCAATTTATACAGCTTATTGGGAGTATGTTGAAAAAGTTAAAGAGTTTGTACAAACACGCGGTAAATCGATTGTTGAGGAAGGCTCGGAAGCAAATGCTGTTACAAGAATTTATAAAATGTACGGTGCTGTTCCTGCAACTCTTTGTACGGGATTATTACCAGGTCAACAGTATCATGATCATAGTGAAATGGTAAAAGAAATTCAGACTTATCTGCAAAATGTTAAAACAATAAATGCCTGGAATGAAGATGAAGTTATTGCAGTTACAAAATCAATTCTCAATCATTATCTCGGTACTCCGGCAACAGAAGTAGTTATTGATGGAAAGAAGTATACTCCAAAAGAGTATTTAACTAATTACTTAAAACTAAATGTTGATGATTATGTTGATGTTCTTTCTTACATGCAGCAGCCTTATTGGAAACAAGTGGAATATGAAGTTCCTGATAACTGGTGGCACAATAAAGATTATTACAACCTTCCGCTTGATGATTTTATGAAGATAATTAAGAATGCAATTAAAAGTGGTTACACTCTGGCGATTGGCGGTGATGTTAGCGAACCCGGTTATGATAGCTGGAGTAAATGTGCCGTCGTGCCAACTTTTGATTTACCTTCGGAATATATTGATGAGAACTCGAGACAATTTCGTTTTACAAATGAAACAACAACTGATGATCACGGAATTCATTTAATCGGGTATGAAGAATTAGATGGCAAAACCTGGTTCTTGATTAAAGATTCCGGCGCTGGTTCACGCAATACAGGGGATAAAGGTTATTACTTTTATCACGAAGATTATGTAAAACTTAAGATTATGGATTTTATGGTTCATAAAGATATGTTTAAGGATTACTTTTCAAAGTTCACAAAATAAATTAAGCAATGGTACACTGATCGTTATGATTTTTTATGATTTAGACTGATCATAATTAATCTTAAACATCATAAAAATCAGTGTACCATTTTTTTAACAAATAAAAATTCGCGGCTCACTTATGTATGATTTTATCTTCAAACCTTTCAATGAAATGACAGAAGACGACTATAAAACAGTCGGATTCAAATCGGGATTAGAAATTCATCAACAGCTTTTAACCGAGAAAAAACTTTTCTGTCGCTGTCCTGCCGGAAAATATACAAGGGAGTTTGATGCGGAAATTCTGCGTCATATGCGTCCCACGCTATCTGAAATGGGAGTTTATGACGGCACTGCATTGATGGAATTTAAAACAAAGAAAAATATTATCTATCACATAAAACGAGAAACTGTTTGTACTTACGAGATGGATGATACTCCACCATTCCTAATAAACGAAGATGCACTTGATATCGCAATTGGAATTGGAATGCTTTACAACTGCAATGTTGTTGATGAACTTCATATTGCACGTAAACAGTATCTTGATGGAAGCATTCCAACAGGATTTCAACGAACGGCAATTTATGCGCTGGATGGTTGGATTCCGTACAAAGAGAGAAAAGTAAAAATTGTTCAGATGTCGATAGAAGAAGATTCGTGCAGAGAAGTTTCTGATATTGGTCACGATAGAGTTTATCTAACAGATAGACTTGGAATGCCGCTTATCGAAACAGTTACAGAACCAGCGATGAAAACCCCACAAGAAGTTGCAGAAGTTGCATGGCAATGCAGTAAGCTTGTTAGAAGCACACAAAAAGTTCGTCGTGGAATGGGAGCTGCTCGAGAAGATGTAAATGTTAGTGTTGAAGGCGGAACTAGAGTTGAAATAAAAGGCGTTCCTCAAATTACATTGATTCCGCTTCTTACTTATAACGAAGCGATGAGACAATGGAATCTTCTAAGATTGCGTGAAGAATTAAAGAAACGCGGAATTACTCCCGAAACATTTAAAGCTGAATCTTATGACATTACAAAACTGTTAAAGAAAGTTCATTACGCTCCATTAAAAAATGCTGCAGATTTCGGATTGAAGCTAAGCGCTGTTGTACTAAAAGGTTATAAAGATTTGCTTCACTGGCAAACACAAACGGATACATATTTCTCAAAAGAAATTTCTGATCGAGTTAGGGTGATTGCCTGCTTGACTACTATCCCAAATCTTATTCATTCTGATAGTAAGAGCGATTCTATTAGTTCCGCCGATTGGTTGAAAATTAAGAAGTTTACCAATGCTTCTGATAACGATACTATGATAATTGTGTGGGGCGGTGAAGAAGATGTTAAAACAGCAGTTGATGAAATTATTATTCGTGCTAAAGAAGCAACAATCGGAATTCCATCTGAAACCAGGCAAGCAATGAGCGATGGAACAAACGGATTTGAACGAATTCTTCCCGGTGCTGATAGAATGTATCCCGATACTGATCTTCCGCCGAAAAAAATTACGAAAGAAAAAATTGAACAGATAAAATCATGGTTACCTGAACAATTCTGGAAAAGAATAGAATGGTATATCAAGCTTGGAATTCCAAAAGATACCATTGAAGAACTTTCTATTTCTCCTTATGCAGAACTTTTTAAGAAAGCAGTAACTGATTGGAAAATAAATCCGACTACGGTGGCAGTGTTTCTTATTCAATACCCAAAGAGATTGAGAAAACGAAGCGTTACTACTGAATGGCTTAACAAAAATATGCTTGAAGAAATCCTAAAATCTTATGCAGATAAAAAAATTCCACAAGATGCTTTGTTAACAACATTACAAACAGTTGCGGAGCTTGGAATGTTTACTGAAGAAGTAATTCCAAATCCTGCAAATGAAAAAGAAGTTGACGAAATTATTAATACTGCAAAATCAGAATGTGATAAAATGACAATTTATAATCAGGAAAGTAAAAATAATTTGTTGATGGGAATGGTAATGAAAAAACTCCGAGGCAGAATTTCTGCGAAAATCATTGCAGATAAAATTGGTTTTGTGAAAGGAGTTAAATAATGACAACTCTAAATACCGAAGATTACAAAGG
>CALLZX010000467.1 GCA_937858935.1 uncultured Ignavibacteriales bacterium
TTTTCCTGTTAGCCTGGATTGAATTGATAGAATGTTGAAATTTGCTTTGTCGTTTATATCAACATTATTAACATCAAAGGATTCGGGTGAAGGATAAAGTAAAAAATGTCCTTCGCGTGCGGATACAGTTTGTCGTGAATCAAAGAAGATATCTGTTTTCAAAAATCCCGACAAAGAAAATCCAAAGTCGGATTTACTTTCCTGTGGATAAAGAAATGCTGAGACAGCGGAGAAAAAAAGAATTATTAAATATTTTTTCATTATTTGGTTTCCTATAAAATAAATTGTCACTCTGAGCCAATGCCCAAATAAGTTCTTAATTTTTCATCTTCAAATTTTAATGCTGCTTCATCCTCTTTGGTGAATAATGAAACAACAATTCCCGCGATAAATGCAGCGGTCATTGAAATAAGTGCAGGATTTTTAAGTGGGAAAATTGCTTTTTCATTTCCCAAAACATCACCCCACACAGTTGGACTTAAAAAGATTAGAGTTACTGCAAGGCTAGCACCGGTTACAATACTTGCAACTGCTCCTTTAGTTGTAAATTTTTTCCAGAGAATCGATAATAGCAATGATGGAAAATTAGCACTGGCAGCAATTGAGAATGCCAATCCAACCATAAATGCTACATTCTGTCCTTTAAATATTAATCCAAGAACAATCGCCATTATTCCAATTAAGAGTGTTGCGCCTCTTGCAACTTTAACTTCACCGGCTTCATCAGATTTGCCTTTTTTAATCACGCTTACATAAAGATCGTGCGATAGAGTTGAAGCGCCTGAAAGAGTTAATCCTGCAACAACAGCAAGAATTGTTGCAAAGGCAACAGCAGCAATAAATCCTAAAAAGAACTGACCTCCTACCGATTCGGCAAGGAGAAGAGCTGCCATATTTCCACCTTTATCAATAGACGTAATCATATCCTTCCCAACGAGAACCATAGCTCCAAATCCAATGACAAAAGTGAGTATGTAAAAGTATCCTATAAATCCTGTAGCAATAAAAACAGATTTTCTAGCCTGTTTAGCATCGGGCAGCGCATAAGTATATGCGGCAAACCGGCTGTACCAAGCATAAGAGCAAGACCAAGTGAAATTGCATCCCAAGGATTTACAACAAAACCGCCTGGGGAAAGAACAGCATCGCCGTAAACCTCAGCTGCTCTATCGATTAAATTAAGTGGATTCATTCCAAAGTGGGATAGAGTTAGGATTACTAGAAAAGTTGCGCCGCCTAAAAGTAATACGGCTTTAATTATTTGAACCCAGGTTGTTGCCAGCATTCCGCCAAAAAGTACGTATGAAATCATAACCACCCCAACTATTAAAACTGCAAGCTCGTACGGAAGACCGAACAATATATTAATTAGTGCTCCTGCGCCAACCATCTGCGCAATTAAATAAAAAATAATTGTGCTTAATGATCCAACGGATGAAGCAATTCTAACCGGTCTTTGTTTTAATCTGAAGGCAACTACATCTGCAAAAGTAAACTTGCCCAAATTTCTTAAAGGCTCGGCAATTAAAAACATTACAATAGGCCAGCCAACAAGAAATCCTATTGAATATATTAGTCCATCATATCCTTTTAAAGAAACCATTCCGGCAATACCAAGAAACGAAGCCGCACTCATATAATCGCCGGAAAGGGCTAAACCATTTTGAAAACCAGAAATACTTCTATCAGCAGCATAAAACTCTGAGGTTGTTTTTGTTTTCTTTGCCGCCCAGTAAGTAATAAATAAGGATATTGCGACAAACATAAAAAAGATTATAATTGAAGCAACATTAACCTGTCCGAGAGTTGTTTGAAAATTATCCAAAACTATTATCTCCTTAAAATTTTAATCCTGTTAAATGTTTGTGTAATTACTTTTGCAAGACCTGATCTCTCAGTTCTCTAACACTCTTATCGTAGGATTGATTAGCCCATCTTGTGTACAATCCTGTTAACAGCCAGGCAAAAACAATAATGCCAATACCTATCGGCAAACCAATTGTAAGGTGTTCTCCTATTTTAATAGCGAGCAATTCTTTATTGAATGCAATCACTAAAATGAATCCGAAGTAAACAACTAACATAACAGCTGTTAGTGTTAACGAAACGCTTAATCGCTTCTTGACAAGTTTTTTAAACTTGTCCGAGTTTACAATTTCTTGTACTTTCTCCGATTGTATGCTCATAGGATTTTTCCTTTAGATGTGATTATGAATTGAAGGGACGTTTGTAGAAATAATATCATGTACAAAATAGTTTAGTTGTGCAAAAGAAAATTATCACAAACGTTATGAAGTTCAAAGATTAGTCAATATTTACAAAGTCTAAACACGACTAACTATTGCTAAATGCTAACTATCCGGCAATTGTTCCCTTAAAATCTAACTTAACTTTATTCTGGAAATCCTCAATAATCGAGACAGCTTTTTTAATGATCATTAAATCAATATCTGAATGCATATGCGGATCAATAATGTTATCCGGTAATTTATGTTGAGTTATTTGAAGTGCCTGATGTTTAAAACGAAGCTGCATTAAAAAGTTATAAGATTGTAAAAGATTTGTATGCCCTGAGTGGGAAATAAAGTTCTTCTCGTAAATAATATTCATTCTTTTTACTGTATTGGATATGTTGATTTGATTTTTTAATGAATACAATCGAGCTAAATCTACAATGGGAAGCATCAGTGATTTAATATCAAACGGAGATTTTAATTTATATGCGCCATCCGGAATATGTGATTGAAGAATGCTTTCTGCCATATAAATAAAAAATGAACTACTGCTTGAAGTAATATGATTTATATGCTCATGAAGTTCAGTAACCAAAGTATCGTTACCATAAACAAATCTTAGATCAAAAAATATTTTTAAATCAAGCAGATCCTTTGGTTCTGCTTTTGTGATCCAACTTGTAAAATAATTTTTCCATGTTGATAACGGCTGACACCAGGTCGGGTTTTTAGCCATTACATTTCCTTTGCAGTATTTATAACCTATCGAATCTAATCCATCCGAAATTTTAGTGCCGAGTTTAAGAAAGTATACATGTAGCAATTCAAATTTTTCTTTTTCACAATCTTCAAACACAATAGCATTATCCTGATCTGTTGATAAAGT
>CALLZX010000468.1 GCA_937858935.1 uncultured Ignavibacteriales bacterium
CACGAGTTTTTTAACGCTGCTCATATGGATTTATTCGTAATCCTCTTTATAGTTATTTCTATTTATTTATTGTTAAAGAAAAATTATGTGGGTTCAATAATCTTTCTGGCAATTGCAGTTGGAATAAGAGTATATCCAATAATTCTTTTTCCGCTTTATATAAGTTTTATGTGGAGTGATAAAAAAGAAGTACTGAAAGGTACAATTTTATTTGGCGTATTAAATTTATTAATCTTTATTCCTGTTATTCTTGCAGGTTCATATCAAAGTTCCGGATTTGCAAAGTACGCCGGAAACTGGATAAACAATGCTGCTTTATTTGATTTGTTAAACTCAGTAATAAAAATATTTGACTCGCTTTTAAGCGACGGAAATTCCTGCACACATTGTTTAGCCCGCTGGATTGTTTCTGCAATTATGCTTTTAGTTGTTTTTTATTATTCAAGAAAAGCTATAAGAAGTAATACTGATTTTCTTGAAAGAGCCGCTTTAATTTTAGCAATTATGTTTCTAATAAGTCCAACACAATTTCCGTGGTATTACACCTGGATTTTTCCGCTTTTAGTTTTTCGCCCAAGAATATCTTTTTTGATTTACCCTGCTCTATTACCGTTGTACCAACTAAACAAATACTGGGAGTACTTTATTTACATTCAGCATATTCCCGTTATACTTTTGTTTTTATATGAAATAAAAAAAGGAAATGCTTTTGGATTTAATAATCTCAATTGAGATTTTAATTTTTTAATTTACACTTGAGATAATCTCAATAACATTGAGGCTAATATGAAACTGAAAATATCCTATCTGATTTTATTCACTCTTATAGCTAATATTTTTTCTTTAAATGCTACGATACGCTACGTAAGCAAAACCGGCACAAGCATACCACCCTACACAAGCTGGCAAACCGCCGCAGACAGCATACAAAAGTGCATTAACATTTGCGTTGAAGGTGATACAGTTTACGTTGCCATTGGCATTTACAAAGAAAACCTTGTAATAAACACAGCAATAAGTTTAATTGGCAGCAGTATGGATAGTACTGTGATTGATGGAACTGGATTAACTGATTTTACAATAGAATACAATAAAAGCGGTTATTTAGAAAACTTTAAGATTTTCGGCAAAAGTTTGGCTATACCTAATGTGATAATTTTCTCTGTCATACCCAGCAATAGGATTATTATTAATGATTGTATTATGAGTGAAGCAGGTACGGCGATTGGTATGGCAAGAGGAGATATTAAAGTAAATAATTTAATTATGTATAATGTCGATCGAGGAGTTCACATCTATGGAGAAGAGTTTAATCAGGTTTCTAATTGCATAATAACAGTTTCAATGGAAGGTTCAAGTGGGGTTGTTATAGGTCTTGCAGGCTCAGTAGAATACAAAATAAACAACAACATAATATTATTTACAGGCGATAGGTTTACAAACCCGGATTACGGTATTACAGCTCAGTATCCTCATCATATTGAAATTTATAATAATTTGATTAGTGGGTTTTCTGAAAATATAAGGCTCACGGTTCCAGATACAACTGCGGAAATTAAAAATAATATATTGTGTAATCTCCCTAGGTTCGGTGTTGCAAGTTTAACTCTCAATTCAGGTACAATGAATGCAAATAATTTAGTTTAATAAATAATAAAGTTGCAATTAAGAATTTTACGGGTGGAACAACATTTTCAAATTACAACCTTTTTTGGTTGAATGAAACGAATTATAGCGGTGTCACTTCCGGAGATAGCGATTTAGTGGCAGATCCAATGTTTGTAAAAGACACCATACCAGATTCAAATTTCAGTTTTGATTATCATCTTCAAGC
>CALLZX010000469.1 GCA_937858935.1 uncultured Ignavibacteriales bacterium
TTTCAAATTATCTAGGATTATACCTCTTTCAAAAGAAAGATCTTAGCTACAGTAAAAGTGTTTCATTTGGTGGCAAATTAAAGTGCAAAAGTTTTTGAGGTCAATAAAAAAGGCACAATTAGTTGTGCCTTAAAAACATCATACTGCAATCAACAAACTGCCTACTTTGTTCTCTTCCCTCTCTCATAAGCAAGCATAACAATTCTCTTTAGTGCACGGGAATAGCTTAATCCGGAAGCCTGTGCGGAACGCATAAATCCTGCACCTTCTGTTAAATCGGGATTTGGATTTACTTCCAGAACATAAACTTCTTCATCACTTGTTACGCGCATATCAACTCGTGCATAATCTCTGGTACCCATAATTTTAAAAGCAGCAATTGCTGTGTGTTTAAGTTTTTCTTCTAATCCTTTAGAAATTTCTGCAGGACAAATAGGAATTGTTTTATGATATGATTCGTGGTGCGGATCCCATTTTGCCTGGTAACTTACAATGTTGTGTAAGTGATCGGGCATTCTGCTAAAATCAATTTCACTTATCGGTAATACTTTTGGTTTCAAATCTCCTGTTACAGAAACATTAAACTCGCGTCCTTCAATAAACTCTTCAATTAATGCCGGCTGATTGAATTGAGAGAAAACAAATTCAAGTCTTTTAGTTAATGCTTTAGTGTTGTAAACAATCGATTCATTTTCAATTCCAACACTTGCATCTTCATAAGCAGGTTTAACTATTACAGGAAATTTAGTTTCAAGATTAAACTCATCAGGTATTTTATCAAACAACTGAAACTTAGCGGTCTTAATTCCGTGATAATTCAACAATTTTTTTGTAAGAAATTTGCTCTGGCAGTTTGCAAGCGTTATAGCTGACGCACCTGTGTATGGAATTCCAATAAGTTCGTACAATCCAACCAGATTCATTTCTAGCCTTGGCTGTTCCTTAAAAATCTCAGCAAAGTTAAAAATCACATCCGGCGGATTCTGCTTTACCAAATCCAGAAGACTAAAAATATCATCTTTAAGGTTTAAGGAATATGCATCAAAACCCACTCTTTTAAGCTTTTTTACAATAATTTCATACTCTTCCATTGGAGTAAAATTATCCACCTCAAAGTATGGCTTAAAATCGGGCTCAGGTACAGGCTCGATTGGTTTGTGGTAAAACTCGGGGTGAGCTTCGTTGTAAAGGACGAGGACTTTAATTTTTTTTGCTTTCATACCCAAAAAATACCCAAAATCGCTTGTAAAAAAAACTTCATTTGATAATGTTTACATAGTTTCAAAATCAATAAAATACAAAATGAGTTTTTACCCACAACCTTATAAATATCAATGCGGACCTTTCGCACTTAAATATGCACTTGTAATGCTTGGAAGATTTGAAAGTGAAAATCAAATCGGAATAAAAGCCGGCAGTACGTGGTGGTACGGCACTGATGAAATCGGTTTAGCAAAAGCAGCAAAGTTTTATAATTGCAAGATGAAATATTTTCGCAGAGAAAAACCTGATGATGCAATTAAAGCTTTGATAGAACAATTAAAGAATGGATATCCGTGCATACTGAGTGTTGATAATTGGGAACACTGGTTAACTGTTGTAAATTATCAGCAAAGAAAATTTATTGTTACTGATAGCTCGCTTGATAAAGTGATTACTATCTACACACCTAACCAACTCTTAAAACGCTGGAAATATTATGATGAAGATGATGACGAAATAAGTTATGATGGGTACGCAATCATACCGCAATACAAAGTTACAACAAAAGCAAAGTTTACTTTGGAGCAGGCAAGATTTGTAATGGATTCCCGGAATCAAAAACTATCTAATAAATGGGATAGCTACTTTAATGATTTAATTGCAATCTGTCATCCAAGACATGCAAATGCAACCCACCTAATTTCTTTCAGAGATTTTTTAAGACGATATGAAAAAGTTTTAGTTAAGCAAGTTGCAAACTGGCATGGCACCCCCACTCTCAGGGAATTAAAAAAAGTCTTAAGTAATTTTCAGTTTATGGCAGATGTTTATGATCTTGTGATTCACGCTGATGAACAGAAAAAAGCTTTGATAGATTTATCTTCAATATTGATGATGTACGCCTGCGGCAAGTATGGAATGGATGAGATATATTAGACAAATAGATCGTCATTGCGAGCAAGTCATCAAGCGAAGCAATTTAAATATAAAATCTTAAACCTAAAAACAGATTGCTTCACCCACTGAAGTGGGATTCGCAGTGACATTTTGAAATAGAAGTAAAAAGAAATAAAAACTATGAAACAAAATCCAATCATCTTAAACAAAGAAACTACTGCCCTGCTTATTATTGATTTGCAGGAACGCATTCTTCCAGTAATCAGAAATTATGAAACTGTTTTAGAAAATACAGTAAAGCTGATTAAAGGTTTTAAAGCAATGCAGTTGCCAATTTATTTTACTGAACAATATCCCAAAGGCTTGGGACTAACATCTCAAAAAATTCTTGATGAA
>CALLZX010000470.1 GCA_937858935.1 uncultured Ignavibacteriales bacterium
AAGGATGTCTTTGAATATTTTTTTGATCTTCAGAATAATTTAATAAATCTTGTGAGTTCTGCTAAAGATTTAGATCTTAATAAATATGTTATGTCCTCACCTGCAGCAAAAATTATTAAAGAAAATTTTTGTGATGTTCTGGAAATAATTCGCTTACACGATAGAAGACATTTTAATCAAGCAGAAAAAGTATTTAATCATCCCAACTTTCCGAAAAATTAAATGAATAAACTAGAAAAAGGATTTATCCAGATTTACACCGGAAACGGAAAAGGTAAATCTACTGCCGCTATTGGTCAAGCTGTTCGAGCCGCCGGTTATGGACTTAAAACATACATCGCACAGTTTATGAAGGAGTATCCTTACAATGAATTAATAAGTTTAGAGCTTTTAAGCGAATGGATTACTCTCGAGCAATTTGCCGGAGATGATTTTGTCTATCGTAAGGAAATGCCAAATATTGTAGAAATGGATAAAGCAAGAAGAGGACTTGAAACTGCTAAAGCTAAAATGTTAAGCGGCAAGTTTGATTTAATAATTCTTGATGAAATTTTAGTCTCGATACATTTTGGATTATTTAATGATGAAGAAGTAATGACATTCATGAAAATGAAGCCTGCAAATGTTGAATTGATTTTAACAGGAAGATATTGTCCTGATAAAATTGTTGAAGCGGCTGATCTTGTAACGGAAATGAAAGTAATTAAACATTACTATCAGGAAGGTGTTTTAGCCAGAAAGGGAATTGAATCATAATGAATTAAGCCTTCGAGGTTGCAAAAACAAAACCTCGAAGGATATGCTTTTTAATTAACTTGAACTTCTTTCAACACTTCACCATTAATGCCAATCACAATAACTTTAAGTGGAATATTATTACCAGATTGTTGTATTGCATTTTGGGCAAGTTGATATAAACCACTGCAGCACGGTACCTGCATAATCATAACTGTAATAGATTGAAGATTAGCTTCATTAATCATTGCAAGAAGTTTATCCATATAAATCTGTTGATTGGAATCAAGTTTTGGACAGGCTACAGCAAGACTTTTATCTTTTAGAAAATCTTTGTGATAATCAGGATAAGAAAAAGGAACACAATCTGCAGTTAAAAGTAAATGCGAATTTTGATAATAATTTGCATAAGGTGAAACTAAATGAAACTGAACTGGCCATTGTGTTAAATAAGATTTACGTTTGCCTGTCTCATCTCCTTCAATTTGTTCATCAGCAGCAAAAGACATTTCTTTAGAGCCTGGGCAACCGCAAGCCGAATGTTTTTGTTCTGTCTTTTTTATCTTTTCAGTTGCAGGATTTGATATTGCATTAATCTTTAAATACTCAACAGCTTCCTGAAAATATTCCATTTCATTGTGATCGATTAAATGCTCAAGATGTGCTTTGATGACATTTTGTCCGCCTTTAACAATGTAATCCATAACTTTGGTTTCATTGTAAGGCTCAGCCTCACGTACATCAATTGTTATTGCGCCTTGTGGACAGTGACCAAGACAAGCACCTAAACCATCGCAGAAAAGGTCGCTTATTAATCTTGCTTTGCCATCAATTATTTGCAGCGCGCCTTCATGGCATTCCGGAACACAAAGCCCGCAACCATTACAAAGCTCTTCTTCAATGTTTACAATTTTTCGCAACATAATTTTCTTAATTTATATAATCAGATAAAAATATCTGATTAAAATTATCTTATAATTTGCTAAAAGGCAAGACTTGTTAAGAAAATTATTTTCTCTAAACGGAACTTTTTTCTAGAAAAATGAATTGTTAGTTTAAACTCAAATTCTATGAATGTTTTTTAGTTATGAAAGAAATAAAACAATCTCAATTTCTTGGATTCTTTAACGCCCTTGTTGATGGAGACAAAGACAAATGTACTAGTCTCGTTCAATCATTGTTAACTGATGGTGTGGATCTTAAGGATATTTACGTGGAGCTTTTTCAAAAATCTCTTTATAGAATCGGAAAGCTCTGGGATCACAATCAGATGTCAATTCCACAAGAGCATATGTCCACTCAAATTATAGAATCACTTATAAACCGCTTTGCTCCAGTTGGTAAACCCAAGCCAGACAAAAAAGTTGTGGTTACTTGTATTGATAAGGAGTTTCATGATATAGGTGCAAAAATGGTATCAAACGTTTTTGAACTTGAAGGATGGAAAACTTATTATCTTGGCGCATCTGTTCCTACAAAAGAAACAATTAAGTTTGTTAAGCAGATTGATCCAGAAGTTATAGCTCTTTCATGGAGCTTGTACTTGAATCTAGGTAGATTTCTTGAGGTGGTGGATCATCTAACGAGATTTTTTCCTGGTAAAAAGATCTTAGTAGGCGGACAAGCATTAGCTGAAAATTCTGACAAAGTATTAAAAAAATACAAAAATGTTGTGTATATAGATTCTCTTCACTCCTTAGAATCATATTTAAAAAAGAATTAGTGTGATTTAGATTAGCTGGCAGGGATTTACTCTTTGCCTTTTGCCTTATTAATTTATAAATTTAAGCGTACTTAAATATATAATTAGAAATACTTAAATGAATAATGTTTCCCAAGAAGATTATTTGACAGCAATTTATCGCAATCTTGACGAGGCTGGAGAAATAAAACCAAATCTGCTAGCATCCAAGCTTGAGATTTCTAATGCGGCCGTTACAGATATGTTACGTAAACTTTCACGAGATGGTTTTGTGGATTATCAAAAATACAAAGGCATTAAGCTTACAGGTGAAGGTGAATTGTACGCTAAAAATATGCTTCGGCGACACAGGATATGGGAAGTATTTCTTCATCAAACATTGGGAATGCCCTGGGATAAAGTTCACGATGAAGCGGAAAAATTAGAACACTCTTCTTCAGATGAAATAATAAATCTTTTGGAAGAATTTTTAGAGTATCCTGAAGTTGATCCGCATGGTTACCCGATTCCTGATAAAAACGGAAAAATAAAAAAAAGTAAAACGGTTGTGGCAATAACAGAACTAAATGAAAACGATACAGCAAAAGTTATTCGCGTAAATGATGACGTAAAAAATCTCTTATCTTATGTAACAAAAATAGGCATCTCGTTAGGGAAAGAAATTATTGTAAAAGATAAACTTGAATATGATGGATCAGTTCTAATGATGATTGATAGAAAAGAAGTAAACATAAGTAATAAAATTGCATCCAATATTTTTGTTGAAAAGATTAATTAGAGTTTGAAATGAATGAACCGTTAGTACTTCTAATAATTGGAATTCTTGTAACACTAATTTTTATGCTATTATTTTATCCAGAAAAAGGAATAATAGCTGTGTGGAAGAAATCCAGATATGCGAACAAAAAAGTATTGATTGAAGATGCGTTGAAGTATCTCTACAACTGCGAGTATAACGGAACCAATTGTACGCTGAATGGAATAGCCGGCAATCTTTCAATATCGGCTGATGATGCAACGGATATAATCTCAAGACTAGAATCAATGGGACTTGTTTCAGCAAAAAAAGATGAACTTGATTTAACAGCTGATGGAAGATCTTATGCACTGCGTATTGTTCGTGTTCACAGATTGTGGGAAAAGTATCTTGCTGATGAAACAAGTGTGAAAGAAGATGAGTGGCATCAGAAAGCAGAAGAATTGGAACACACGCTTACACCGGAACAGGCAGATCAGCTTGCGGCACAAATTGGCAATCCTGTTTTTGATCCTCATGGTGATCCTATTCCATCGGCTTCCGGTGATATTCCAATAAAAAAAGGAAAACCTTTAACAGAAATGAAAGATGGTGAATTTGCAAATATAATTCACATAGAAGACGAACCACATGCTATTTACAGCCAGCTGCTTGCCGAAGGATTGTATCCTGGAATGCAAGTACGAATGATTGAACTTTCCGATAAGCGAATTAAGTTTGTTGCAAATGGGGAAGAATGCATTCTTTCTCCATTGATAGCAAAAAACATTACTGTTGGGGTTATAAAGTTTGAAAAACAAGTAGAAGGAAAATTTAAAACATTATCATCACTTAAAGTTGGTGAGCATGGAACTATACTTGGAATTGCGAAAGCTTTACGTGGGCAGCAGAGAAGAAGATTGATGGATTTAGGTATTGTCCCGGGAACAAAGATAGAAGCAGAGCTTGAAAGTTTTACCGGGGATCCAGTGGCATATAAAGTTCGAGGAACAACAGTTGCTCTTCGGAAACAACAGACAGATAAAATTTATCTGCTGAATGATGAGGAAAATCAAAAATGACAAGTGCTGACTTAAATAATTGTGCAAATTGTCCAGTACACAATATGGGTAATTTAAAAAAACTTGGAATTGATATGAGCAGTTTTGATTTTGTTGTTGCGCTTGCTGGAAATCCAAATACCGGAAAAAGTACAGTTTTTAATTATTTAACAGGATTAAGACAGCATACGGGTAACTGGCCTGGAAAAACCGTTACTCGTGCTGAGGGCGGATTTGAATTCAGTGAGAAAAAATTTAAGCTTGTTGATTTACCGGGAACTTATTCACTTCTTTCTACAAGTACGGATGAAGAAGTTGCGCGAGATTTTATTTTGTTTGGGCAACCGGATGTAACTGTAATTGTTGTGGATGCAACACGAGTTGAAAGAAATCTAAATCTTGTTTTGCAGATTTTAGAAATTACAAATCGTGCAGTGTTGTGTTTAAATCTTATGGATGAAGCTAAACGAAATGGGATTCAGGTTGATGATAGAACTTTATCAAAGGAACTAGGAATTCCAGTTATTCCTACCTCTGCAAGACAGGGTGAAGGAATAAATGAATTGTTGAGCAAGATACATGACGTAGCAACAGGAAAATATATTTGCAAACCATACAGATTAAAAACTAATTCATCAGAATTGAACTCTGCTATCGAAAAATTGAGTAATGAAATAGAATTAGAATATCCGGGATTACCAAATTTACGTTGGGTAGCATTGCGATTACTTGAGGGTGATCAAAGTATAATTGATGCAATAAGAACTGGAGATTTAGGAAACTTACAGAAGGATTTAATTCCGAGTGAAGTTGATGGATGAAATAAAGTTCTAGTCATTCCCGCGAATGCAGGAATCTACGGAGTAAATAAAAGTGAATCCCGACTGAATATTGGAAAGACAAACAAAAGAGAATGAATAATAATAATAACTTAAAACGAGAATCAATTTTAGCTACAGCAAATAATTTGCGTTGGGAAGTTGGAGAAAATCTCCACGACACATTAATGGAATCAATTTATGAAAATGCTACATCCATTTCTGCTAAGGTTGTAATCTACCCAGATAAAAAACCTGCGTTTAGCTTAGATAGAACTTTAGACAAAATTCTCACTAGTAAGTATCTCGGCTTCCCAATAATGTTCTTAATACTTGCGGTTGTTTTCTGGCTAACGATTGAAGGTGCAAATGTTCCATCAGGATTAATTGCAAACTTGCTTGTTGATACATTACATCCGATATTAAAAAACTTTGCAAGTTCATTTATGCCATGGTGGCTAAGCGGAGTTCTAATTGATGGTGCTTATCTTGCGATGGCGTGGGTAATAAGTGTTATGCTTCCTCCGATGGCAATATTCTTTCCTGTATATACTTTGTTAGAAGATTTTGGTTACTTACCGCGCGTAGCTTTTAATATGGATCCACTTTATAAGAAAGTTGGTGCACACGGAAGACAAGCACTTACTATGGCAATGGGGTTTGGTTGTAATGCTGCCGGAGTAGTTGCCACAAGAGTAATCGATTCTCCGCGTGAAAGATTAATAGCAATTATTACAAATAATTTTTCCTTGTGTAATGGCAGATGGCCAACACAAATTCTTATTGCAACAATTTTTATTGGCGGCGCTGCACCAGCATATCTCGCAGGAATTGCTTCAGCAGGAGCAGTAGTTTTTATTGCAGTTTTAGGAATTGCTTTTAGTTTAATCGTTTCTTGGGGATTATCAAAAAGTTTATTAAAAGGGGAAGCCTCTGCTTTTAGCTTAGAGTTGCCACCTTATCGTCCTCCTAGAATTTTGCAAACTCTTTATACTTCTTTAATTGATAGAACAATTTTTGTTTTATGGCGTGCAATTGTTTTTGCAATTCCTGCTGGAATGGTTATCTGGTTGGTTGCAAACATCACAATTGATGGAGTTTCGGTAGCGAATCATTTTATAAATTGGTCAAATCCAGTAGCATTTATTTTTGGATTAAATGGAATAATTTTATTAGCATATATAATAGCAATTCCAGCAAATGAAATTGTGATTCCGACAGTTCTAATGTTAACAGTTGCAAATCTTGCTTTGTCTGGTATAGGTGGTGATAGTGGAGTTATGTTTGAACTTGATTCAGTTATGGACACAGCGTCAATATTACACGCTGGTGGCTGGACGTTATTAACAGGAATTAATCTTATGATATTCAGTTTACTTCATAATCCATGCTCAACTACTATTTATACAATCTACAAGGAAACAAAAAGCATAAAGTGGACAGTTATCTCAACATTTCTCCCTATTGTGATGGGTTTTACAATTACATTTTTTATCACTCAGATTTGGCGATTGATATTTAGCTAGGTCACTAATTTGTTTATCTGATTGTTATGTGAATTTCCTATCTTTGCACATTCATTTACAACATAAGTTTTGATGCACGCGCATTCGTATACAAATATCTGGG
The DNA here is from genome assembly GCA_937858935.1 of uncultured Ignavibacteriales bacterium. Taxonomy (GTDB): domain Bacteria; phylum Bacteroidota; class Ignavibacteria; order Ignavibacteriales; family Ignavibacteriaceae; genus IGN3. Next base: position 6,682 of record CALLZX010000470.1, read on the forward strand.
AAATTATTTTAGGATCGTTCGGCGATACTTATTTAATGATTCCTATTCTGTTTACTCTTTACTTTGCGTTGGAATATTTCTCACATACAAAGCAGCTTGATTTAATTTCTTTCTTAAAAATTTCAGGTCCAATGGGTCCATTAGCTGGAACCATTCTTGGATTAATTCCTGAATGCGGAATGTCTGTTTTTGTAACTTCACTTTTTTTAACGCGAAGAGTTTCAATCGGAACATTGATTGCAACTTATCTTGCGACATCTGATGAAGCATTGCCTGTGTTAATTGCAAATCGTGAACAGGCAATTTACATTTTTTACATACTTGGATTGAAACTATTGATTGGGGTTACTTCCGGATATTTAATTGATTTTTTGATATCAAAAAAATTCTATGAAGGAAAAGTCCCTGAGGTTAAATCTTCTCACGCTGTTGAAATTGATGTTGAGCTTCACAAAACACGATATATGGAAATTACAATCCATAGTTTAAAAAGAACATTTAGAATTTATTTCTGGGTTTTTGTAATAACTGTTTTAATTGCTTCGTTATTCACTCTTTCGCATTCAGAAGAGATAATTGAATCTATAAATGTACATCCTATTTTAGAAATATTTATAACCGCCTTGTTTGGATTGATACCTAATTGTGCGGCCTCTATTGCAATTGCACAAGCTTTTCTGCACACAGGATTATCACTTGGAGCTACAATTGCGGGCCTAAGTTCCGGTGCCGGGTTTGGACCAATAGTTTTATTTAAAGATGGAGAAATTAAAACATCATTCAAAATTCTTTTGCTGACATTAGTATGTGCAATATGCTGGGGCTTAATTATAAACTTTATTTTCTAAAATCAAATTGAGGAAAAAGCTTATATGAAGAAAATGAGAATACTCTCCTGGAATGTTAATGGCATCCGCGCCATTCAAAAAAAGGGGTTTATTAATTGGTTGTTAACTGAAGATCCTGATGTACTTTGTTTACAGGAAACTAAAGCTGCGCCTGAACAATTGTCTGAAGAGCTGTTAAATATCAACGGATACAAATCTTATTTTTCTTCTTCAACTGTAAAAAAAGGTTACAGCGGAGTTGCAATCTATACAAAACAAGAACCGATAAAAGTCGAGCACGGGTTTGGGATTCCAAAGTTTGATGATGAAGGAAGAATAGTTGTTGCTGAATACAAAGAATTTGTTTTAATAAATATTTATTATCCAAATGGAAAGAAGAATGAAGAACGTTTGCAATACAAAATGGATTTTTATGATGCTTTTCTTGATTACTCAAATAAGCTAGTTAAAAAAGGAAAGAAGCTTGTAATCTGCGGAGATGTAAATACAGCGCACAAGGAAATTGATTTAGCTAGACCTAAAGAAAATTCAAAAGTTTCAGGATTTCTTCCTATCGAAAGAGAATGGCTTGATAAATTTTTCTCACACAATTATCACGATACTTTTAGAATGTTTAATGACGAACCAGAAAATTACTCCTGGTGGGATCAAGTAACTCGCGCCCGCGACAGAAATGTTGGATGGAGAATAGATTATTTTTTTGTGTCAGATAATTTTAAAAAGAATGTTAAGGATGCTTTTATAATGCCTGATGTAATGGGTTCGGATCACTGTCCTGTTGGAATTGATATTACAGTATAATCAATGATTAACGAAAAAAGAGTTCGCTTACTTCAAAAAGGCAATGAAACAAATGGCCCAATAATTTATTGGATGAGTCGTGACCAACGGGTGCACGATAATTGGGCTTTGTTGTTTTCTCAGCAAATTGCGCTTGAAAAAAGAACCCCACTCATAGTATTATTTAACATTGTTCCTGATTTTCTTGAAGCTACAATTCGCCAATATGGGTTTATGCTAACAGGATTGCGGGAAATTGATTCCGAATTGGCTAAGTACAACATTCCTTTCTTTTTGTTAGCGGGAAAACCAGATGTGCAAATCCCTGAATTCTTAAATCAGATTAATGGTGCAGTTCTTGTCTCAGATTTTGATCCGTTAAAAATAAAAAGAATCTGGAAGCGTGATGTTGCAAGGAAAATTGGAATTCCATTTTATGAAGTTGACGCTCATAATATAGTTCCTTGTTTGTTTGTTTCAGATAAGCTAGAGTTTGCAGCTTATACAATTCGTCCCAAAATGCATAAAGCATTGATTGAATTTTTGGATGAGTTTCCATCACTAAAAAAAATGGGAAAGACGGAAATCACATCCGATAAAATTGATTGGGTTAAAATTCAAAATTCATTAAAGATAAATTTTGATGTAAAAGAAGTTGATTGGCTAAAACCAGGGGAAACCTCAGCATTAAAATCTTTTAAATATTTTCTTAAAAATAAGTTTGAGAATTATTACGAATTAAGAAACGATCCTTCGAGAGATTATCAGTCCAACCTTTCTCCATATTTACACTTTGGACAAATATCTGCACAGCGTGTTGCCCTTGAAACGCAAAAATTTGATGGTAATAAAGAATCTGAAAAAAGTTTTCTGGAAGAATTAATTGTACGCAGAGAATTATCAGATAACTTTTGTTACTTCAATAAAAACTATGATTCATTTGAAGGTTTTCATCAGTGGGCAAAAACATCATTAAATAAGCATCGTAAAGATGAAAGAGATTTTGTTTACAATATAAAACAATTTGAACATGCAAAAACTCACGACGATTTATGGAACGCGGCGCAAATGGAAATGGTAACTACTGGAAAAATGCATGGTTATATGCGAATGTATTGGGCAAAGAAAATTCTTGAGTGGACCAAATCACCAGAGGAAGCTTTAAGGATTGCGATATATTTAAATGATAAATATGAAATTGATGGCCGTGATCCAAATGGTTATGCTGGTATCGCTTGGTCTATTGGCGGAGTACACGATCGTGCCTGGTTCGAGCGACCAGTTTATGGAAAGATAAGATATATGAATCGTAATGGCGCTGAGAAAAAATTTGATATAAAATCTTACATCGGTAAGTTTTTCGGATAAGGAATGGTTTTAATATTTACAGGAAGTAGTAACAAATTTTCTTATTTTTCTCATAGTAATACTTAAAAAGTTTAGCTTTTCTTATAAATTCGAATCCTTGTATCAAATTATATACGGCACTTAAATTGCCATATCTAAGCTTATTATTTAAATAAATTGAATGTTTAACTTTAACAGAATAAAAAGAACACGATCTCAAAAGCTGCAATTAAAATTAACAATTCAGTTTGCGCTATTCTTTATTATTTTATCTGGATTTATCTACTACTATTTTACCAACAAAGTTGAAGAGCAGGTAAATGAAAAGTACACGTATAAAGCTGATGTGTTTGTCAATTTTTTTACACAAAATCCACAAATTTTCTTAGACAAAAAATTTACTGATGTTGATATTATTAATAAGTTATTAGACTTGAATGATGCTGTTTATTTAGTTGTAGAAAATTCATCTGGTGAATTGCTTGATGCATTGAATCTGGAAATTGCTGAAAATAGTTTTTACATACTTACTAAAGCAGATGGGGAGGGAATTTCTAAGGATGAAAAAGTATATCGAGTAAAACTTCCAATAAAAACAAAAAATATTTCAGGCAATATTTATGTCGGATTCCAATCTAGAGATGATGCTCAAAAACTGTTTAAAAATAAGCTATTAACAGCGTTATTTAGTTTAAGCATTCTTATGATAGGAATAGTTTTTACTTATTTCTTAAGTTCGATTTCATTCCGTCCTTTAGCAAAAATATTAAAAGCGCTTGATTCTGCCAACATATCAATTGATAATAAAAAAATCTCTTCAAGCAGAAAAGATGAACTCGGAATTATTGAAGATCGTGTGAATATTGTTTTAGCTGAATTAGATAGATCAACAGGCGAAGTTGAATCACTAAACAAAAAACTTCATGATGTTTTTAAGGATAAAATTGCAGAACTTAATTTTGAGATCAATCAAAGAAAAAAGGCCGAAGTATCTTTGCAGAAAAGCGAAGAGCAATTCAGACTTGTATTCCAGAATGCGCCGATTGGAATTGTAATCATTTCAACCGAAGGTAAAATAATCAGTGTTAATAAATCTTTTTGTGATACCATTGGATTTCAGAGAGATGAGATAATTGGAATCCCTATTAAATATCTTTTTGAAAAAAATGAACTGGAGGGATTTAGCGATGATGGATTTGATACAGAAGGTAATCCCGTAGCCGATATAAACACCGAAAAAATTCTTCTCAAAAAAGAAGGAAAAGAAATTCATGTCATTGTAAAATCAGTGTCTGTATTTGATGAAAAAGGAGTTGTTAAACATTATGTAATGCAGATGTTAGACATCTCGGAAATAAAACGTGTTCAAAAAGAATTAGTTGAAGCACTTAATAAAGCTGAAGAATCGGATAGACTTAAATCCGCTTTTCTCGCTCAGATGTCACACGAAATTAGAACCCCGTTGAATGTTATATTAACATCGATCCCGTTAATTGCAGATGAAGTTTCTGCTGAGGATGAGGAGTTAAAGATAATTTTGGATTCAGTTAAAAGTGCAGGAAGAAGGTTGCAGCGAACGATTGATATGATTCTAAGTATGTCTTCAGTTCAAAGCGGTAATTATAAGGCAACATTTGAAAAATTTGATATTGTGGCTGATCTTAAAAAGATGGTTAACGAATTCAAATCTTTAACTGATGATAAAGGTTTACGGCTTAAGTTTTCTCATCCCAAAGAAGATGTATTTGTTACTGCAGATCGATATACGGTTAATCAAATATTTCAAAATCTGATAAACAATGCAATCAAATATACTTTAAAGGGATATGTTGAAGTCTACGTTAAGAATCTAACTAATGACAAAGTTAAAGTAGAGATTAGAGACAGCGGAATTGGAATGAGTGAGGAATATTTGCTTAGAATGTTTACACCATTTTCTCAAGAGGATGTTGGTTATAAAAGAGAGTTTGAAGGCAATGGGTTAGGACTAGCTTTGGTTAAAAAATACATCGAATTAAATCGTGCTGAGATTAATGTTGAAAGCGAAAAAAATATAGGTTCAGTATTTTCCGTAGTTTTTGATAATGAAATATTCCTTAAAACAACCGTAGAATCAAGTAATAAATATAAGTCATATAATTAATATTCAATTATTCATACTTGTTTATTGCTCCGCTAAAAATTTATATCAATTTTTAAAATCCTATCATTAAAAGATTATATTTGCGTTATCAGCAGTTGATAAATTATATAAAATTATTTTAAAGAATTAGACATGTATCAATACAAAGTTATATCGTTCTACAAATATGTAAAAATCGAAGATCCAGAAGCTCTAATGAAAGAGCATCTTAATTGGTGCTTAGGGAACGGATTAAAAGGTAAAGTTTATTTAGCTAAAGAAGGAATTAGCGGATCTATATTTGGTGATGATGAATTAACGAAAAAATATAAAAACTATTTAAAAAATTATAAGATTTTTGAAGACATTTGGTTTAAGGAAACACCAACAGATAGTGTTGCGTTTAGTAAAATGCATGTAAGAGTTAAAGAAGAGATAGTTAATTCCGGATTACGTAGTACTAAACTTGAATATACCGCTCCAAAGCTAACTCCCGAACAGTTGCTTAAATTTTATGAAGATAAAAAAGATTTTGTAATTGTTGATACCCGGAATTGGTATGAAAGCAAAATTGGAAAATTTAAAAATGCCATCACTCCGCAAATAACACATTTTAGAGAATGGCCGAAAGTGGTTGAATCATTGGCGGCATATAAAGACAAAACTATCGTTACTTATTGTACTGGTGGAATACGGTGTGAAAAAGCTTCTGCTTATATGCGTGAACAAGGATTTAAAGATGTTTATCAAATTGATGGCGGAATTTTAAATTACATCTTACAATTTCCAGATACGTATTGGGAAGGCGGTATGTTTGTTTTTGATGAAAGAAGAGTATTTGAACCCAACACAAAAGCTGAATTAAAGTATACTGCCAATTGTCACTTTTGTAGCAGGCCAACATCTTATCATATCAATTGTCATAATATAGATTGCGATAAAATTATTGTGTGCTGCCACGATTGTAAAGTTGAAAAAGAATACTGCTGTAGTGATGAATGCAGAACAAGTAAAAATAAAAGAAAAGTATATCACGGTTAACCAACATATTTGCGTCTCTGCAATATAAAAAGTTAAATGGCAGAGACGCTAAAAACAGGTAATTTCTATTTTTTCCAGTCAGCTAAAATTTGCTTCATCCTATCAAAATCAAAGGGCGCACTTTGCATTTTACTGCCAAGCTCAATCGCTTTTTCCATAGTAGAAATTGCTTCTGATTTTTTATTCATCTTACCGAAGTATTGTGCAAGAATTCTTGTGTTCCAGTAGTTTTCATTTATTAGCGATGAAGCCTGAATCCATTTAAATCCTTCATCAAGATTTGTATTGTTATCTAAACAATATGTAGCACCGGCCATTAATTGATTCCATTTAAAAGCATCTCTTGCTTTTTGTAATGTCAAATCCTGAGTTTTTACATCCACTTTAAAAGCTACTTTGAGTTTTTCCCAAAGAAGATTTACATTAACAGAATTTTCAGTGGCATCGGTAAATAAGAAAGCCATTCTTTCTAAGAAGTGATGTTCTTCAGGTTTAACTTTTATGCGCAATGCTTCTTTCTTTGGATCTATGGTAGAACTCCCATCAACAGGAACATCCTTACTGAAAATTATCTCCCATTCATTTGTATTTGGAATACAATGAATTGCATACGTGCCTGAAACTAAATCGATTCCATTAATACTTACAGGATCTGTAAATGTTATAGTAGTTGCTTCATTAGCTCCTGCTCGCCAGACTTGTCCAAATGGAACAAGTTCACCCCAAATTTTTCTATCTTTAACTGCAGGACTGCTATAATCGATCGTGATTTTTGTGACGCCAACAAACTGCGAAACCGTTGCATCTGGACTTGGACGTGGTGTTCTAAAATCCTGTGCTGCGACAATGAAACTTAAAATTATTACGCTGAAAATAATTATTGCATTTTGTCTCATAGATTGCCTCTCTTTTTATTTATAAATAATTGAACGATGAGATTGGATTAGTTAATTTCACTGCGAAGTTAAATATCATTTTTTATTTAAGCAATTTTATGGATGATGAATTAAAGAAAGAAATTGAGCTTAGTCTTAAAAAATCTAAACCACATTCAAAATTTGATGAATTTAAAATTTGGATTCCTTCGATTATAATTTTACCATTAGCTATTTATTGGGTTTTGAATCGCGGTAATTATGGATTTATTGATAATGCAGATTTGGTAATCCACGAAGCCGGACATTTTTTCTTCATGTTTTTCGGGAAATATATATATACACTTGGTGGAACTTTAATGCAGATAATTCTTCCATCTATAATTTTCTTTTACTTTTTTAGAAACGAATACAGAACCGGAATGCAGTTTTCTCTTTTGTGGCTTGGACAAAATTTTATTAATATATCTGTTTATGCGGCGGATGCTCAAGCGAGGATATTGCCTTTGCTTGGGGGCAATAAAGTTTATCACGATTGGCACTATTTGTTAGGCGAAATCGGCTTACTTCAATATGATGCCGAGGTTGGATATTTCTTTTTTGGGATTGCTATAATCCTATTTATTATCACCTTAATTATGCCTCTAATTACACATAATTAAATATTATATTTTGCCACAAAAATCTATCAGGTTAATTTCGATGAAGTTTATTTTCTTTTCGATATTCGTTCTTATGACAGTTAATATATTAGCACAGTTAGATACCGTTAAAACTTATTATCCAAATAGAAATTTAGAAGCCGTTGTTGTTTATGAAAAAAACATTCGCCAGGGTGAGGCAATACTTTATTGGGAGAATGGAAATATTAAGGAAAAAAGAAATTATGTTAATGACAAAGTATTTGGAACTGTAACCACTTTTTATGAAAACGGAAAATTGAAAGAACTTTATAGTGTTGAGGATGGAAGACGAGATGGTCCTGCAACATTTTATGATTCAACCGGAAATGTAATTGAAGATGTTTTGTTTGAAAACGGAGTACGAAAAGGCCAGGAGTTTTTATTAGTTGGCGAATATCGTGAAGAAGATTATCAAAAACTCTTAACGGAATGGAAAGAGCGACAAATACAAAGAAATAATGAAAAAGAGGATCTGAATTTACCTCCGGTTGAAGAAGATAAAACAGACTTAGAAGATGATCCGGCCTATTACATGAATGTTGAAGTTATGCCGGAACCTATAGGTGGAATGAATACGATTTACAAAAAACTAGTTTATCCGCAAGAAGCAAAAGAAAACAAAATTGAAGGCACTGTAAAAATTAGAGCGTTCATAGAAAAAAATGGTGAAGTTTCTTCAGCACAAGTAGTTGAGGGTATTGGATATGGATGTGATGAAAATGCAAGACTTTCGGTTTATTATACTCGCTTTAAACCGGGATTACAAAAGGGGAAAAGGATAAAAGTTCAGATGTTAATTCCAATTGAGTTTAAACTTGATAGCTCATTAAAATAAACTCTTGTTACTTGATACTTGTTACACGTTTAGAAGATTTTTTTGATAAAAAGTGAATCAAAAAATGCACTATGTGTGTTCGAGATTAAAACGAAGTGCAGTTAATATTTTTCTTATTTGAGACGATAATTTATTTGCTGAAATAGTGTAATTGTTAAATTCTCTTCGTTTGGGATAATTCTTTCTTTGTAAATCAAAATCTTTAATTCTCTCATTTTTATTCATCACGATAAGCTTTCGCAGACGATTGTCATCATCCAGAATAGAATAAATATTAGAGATCAAATCATTCAATCCAATTTCAAGTTTATTACATTCATCAAATTGCTTGATAGAATTTTGTGGAGTTTCTAATTCAAAAGAAAATGATTTCCCTGCTTCTAAAAACTTACAAAGCGAATCGTAAATTATTTTAGTGCCATTTACTTTGCCTTCGTAAGAATAACCAGCAATGTGCGGTGTTCCAATTAAAACTTTATTAAGTAATTCAAGATTAATTTCAGGTTCGTTTTCCCACACGTCTAAAACAACTTTAAGATTTTTCTTTTCTATGAAATCATACAGATCTAAGTTATTTATCACAGCACCACGTGAAGAGTTGATTAATATTGTATCATTTTTAAGTCTGCTAAGAATTTTTTTATCAAAAAGATGATGTGTTTTATCAATACCGTTTGGGTTGAGAGGAACATGAAGTGTCACAATATCACATTTTAATATTTCATCCAACTCAACAAAATTCCTTCTATCTCCATTTCTTTGCAAAGGAGGATCGTTCAACAGTACATTCATTCCAAGTGCTTCTGCAAATGTTGCAACTTTGCTTCCAACATTACCAACGCCAACAATTCCAATTGATTTATCTTTTAATAAAAAATCATACTTGACTGAAAAATTTAGCAAAGCTGCAACCACATATTCAGCCACAGAAAAGGAATTACAGCCTTTAGCATCGGCAAAAATAATATTATTCTTCTTTAGATAATCTAAATCTATATGATCAATTCCGATAGTAGCTGTTCCAACAAATTTAACAGAAGTGTTTTTTAGAAGCTCTTCATCAACATTTGTGATCGAACGAACAATAAGAATATCTATATCTTTTAATAAAGAATTAGTGATATAACGTCCACTCACAAATTTCACATCACCAAACTGATTAAAAATTTCAGCCGCAAGGGCAATATTTTCATCAACAATTAATTTGAGCATAATTTTTATTCTGGCCTGTAATTCCTAAATTTCCGATTGAGATTTGAACATAATACAATTATTTTGCAAACCAATAAAACAATACAAATCTAAGAAATGTAAAAACAAATTGTTTTCTCTAAAATAAGGATTTTCCGATGCTAAGCCGACTATTACAACCAGAAATCCAGTCTCTTATTGAAGAGAGACAGCTTGGTATCTTAAAGGAAGTCCTTCTAGATTGGACCGCCGCAGATATTGCTGAACTTCTTATTGACCTTCCCGAAAAAGACAGAGTAATAATTTTTCGTTTACTTTCGAAAGAATTAGCTGCCGATACTTTTGAGTATATGGATTTTGATACTCAGATGGAATTATTAAAGCTTATGGGCAGAGAAGAAAGCGCTGTTATTCTTAACGAAATGGATCCCGATGATCGTACCTGGCTTTTTGAGGAACTTCCATCCGCAGCTGCAAAACAATTAATACAATTACTTTCTCCGGAGGAAAGAAGGATTGCAGTAACCTTATTGGGATATCCTGAGAATTCGGTCGGAAGATTAATGACTCCTGATTATATAGCAGTAAAACCTGGCTATACAATTCAAGAAACTCTAGATTATATTCGTACAAACGGAAAGAATAAGGAAACATTAAACATTGTTTATGTTGTTGATGATAAGGGAAAGTTGATTGACGATGTAAGAATTAAAGAATTTCTGCTTGCCCCGTTAAATGATACAGTTGCTGATTTGATGGATGAAAACTTCGTTGCACTTCATGTATTCGATGATCAGGAAACGGCTGTTGAAGCCTTTAAAAAATATGATAGAGTAGCATTGCCGGTTGTTGATCGTGCAGGAATGTTAATTGGCATTGTAACTGTTGATGACGTATTTGATGTTGCAGAAGAAGAGACTACAGAAGATATCCATAAACAGGCAGCTATTGAAGTTTTGGAAGAACCATATGCGGAAATTTCTATTCCTGTGATGGTAAAGAAAAGAGCTCCATGGTTATCGTTATTGTTACTTGGTGAATTTTTAACTGCTCTTGCTATGGGATTTTTTGAAGATGAAATTGCAAAAGTTGCAGCACTGGCTATTTTTATTCCGCTTATTATTTCCAGTGGCGGAAATTCAGGCTCGCAAGCGGCAACGCTTGTTGTACGCGCAATGGCACTTGGAGAAATAACGCTAGTTGATTGGTGGCACATTATGAAAAGAGAAATTTTTTCTGGGCTAATGCTTGGATGTATTCTTGGTTCAATTGGATTCATTCAGGTTGCTGTACTTTCAAACTTTACTCCTGCAATTACCCCACATTGGTTTTTAATAGGATTAACGGTTGGTGTAACTTTGATTGGTATTGTGCTTTGGGGAACCCTAACCGGATCAATGCTTCCATTTATTCTGAAAAAATTAGGTGCCGATCCTGCAACTTCTTCTGCTCCTTTGGTTGCTACAATGGTGGATGTAACAGGACTTATCATTTATTTTAGTGTGGCCATTTTAATCTTAGGCGGAACTCTGCTCTAAACATCCATTTCAGGGGATTTTAACCCTTTTTCGGTCCCTTAAAATTAAGGTTGATAAAAGTATTATTTTTATATTTACATCATTATTAATAATTATAAAGTTTGATCAATGAATACAAAAAAGAATGTAAAGGGAATTATTTTAGCAGGCGGTTCAGGTTCAAGGCTATATCCAATTACAAAAGTCTACAGCAAACAATTAGCTCTAATTTATGATAAACCATTAATTTATTATCCGCTTTCAATTTTAATGCTCGGCGGAATAAAGGAGGTATTAATCATTTCTAATGAAGAAACGATTCCATTGTACAAACAATTGTTTAATAGTGGTAGTACGATAGGAATGAATATTAGCTATGCTGTTCAACCTACGCCAAATGGAATTGCTGAAGCATTTATTATCGGTGAAAAATTTATTGGAGATGATGATGTTTGTCTTGTTCTGGGCGATAACATTTTTTATGGTGATTTAACGTTTTTCTATGAAGGGATTCAAAAGAATGTAGGTGCAACTATATTTGGCTACCAGGTAAACGATCCTGAACGTTACGGAATTGTTGAATTTGATAAGGATGGAAATGCTCTTTCGATTGAAGAAAAACCTGCAAAACCGAGATCACAATATGCTGTTCCAGGATTATACATTTATAATAATGAAGTTATTAATATTTCAAAAAATCTTAAACCATCTGATCGTGGCGAACTTGAGATTACTGATGTAAATAAAGAGTATTTAAATCAAAAGCAACTAAGAGTTGAAAAAATTGGAAGAGGAATTGCTTGGCTTGATACCGGAACACCCGAAGCATTGTTACAAGCGTCAAACTTTTTTGGCGTAATTGAAGATAGACAAGGATTAAAAGTTGCTTGTATTGAAGAGATTGCATATCACAAGGGATTCATAAATAAAGATCAATTTGCTGAGTTAGTTAATTCTATTCCCAAATCTTTATATCGTACTTATCTTGAAAAAATCTTAAAGGAAGGATGATTCTATTGGAGGTTATCAAAACTGAAATTGAAGGATTGCTGATCATCAAACCAAAAGTATTTGGTGATGAGCGCGGTTATTTTTTTGAAAGTTATAACGAAGACACTTATCGAGATGCAGGAATAGATTTTTACTTTTTACAGGATAACATTTCCAAATCAAAAAAAGGCACAATAAGAGGATTACATTATCAGATTGGCGATATGGCCCAGGGAAAGCTTTGTAAAGTAATTTTTGGAAAAGTATTGGATGTTGCTGTGGATATCCGTTTTGGTTCACCAACTTTTGGAAAATATTTTTCATCTGAATTGTCTGAAGAAAATCATACACAGCTTTGGATCCCTCCCGGATTTGCACATGGTTTTTCTGTTTTATCTGAAGAAGCGATTTTTTCTTATAAATGTACTGCACTGTATAGTAAAGAACATGAGCGCGCAATACTTTTTAATGATCAGGATTTAAATATTAATTGGAAAGTGGATAGGCCTATTGTCTCTGAAAAGGATTTAAAGGCTTCACAATTAAAAAACATTCAAAAAGATTTTATCTATTAATTTATTTATTACTAAGGAAATAATATGCGAGTACCACTTTTAGATCTTAAACCACAATATCAGTCTTTAAAAAAAGAACTTGATGAAGCGATAATTAAAGTTGCAGAATCTCAATATTTTATTCTTGGTCCGGAAGTTACCGGAATGGAAAAAGAATTTTGTGAATATCTTGATTGCAAACATGCGCTTGGTGTTTCATCGGGTACAGATGCGTTGTTATTAGCTCTAATGGCAATAGATATTAAACCAGGCGACGAGGTTATCGTTCCAACTTATTCCTTTTTCGCAACTGCAGGAGTTGTTTCAAGATTAAATGCCACTCCGGTGCTGATTGAAAATGATCCAATTACATTCAATATGGATCCAAAAGATTTTGAAAAGAAAATCACATCAAATACAAAAGCAGTTATTCCTGTTCATCTTTACGGACAAAGTGCGGACTTAGATGAAATAGTTAAAATTGCAAAAGCTCACAACATAATTGTAATTGAAGATGCCGCCCAAGCAATTGGAACTCAATATAAAGATGGAAGATTTGTTGGAACAGTTGGAGATATTGGTTGCTTTTCATTTTTCCCGAGTAAAAACCTAGGTTGTTACGGTGATGGTGGATTAGTAACAACAAATAATGACGATCTAGCAAAAATTCTTACGATTAAAAGAGTTCATGGGGGCGAACCTAAATATTATCACAAAGTAATCGGCGGAAATTTTAGAATAGATGCATTACAAGCTGCGGTGCTTCGAGTTAAACTTCCTCATTTAGATAATTGGTCTGAAAAGAGAAGACATAATGCAAATCGTTACACACAGCTTTTTGTTGAGGCAGGTTTGGCTGAAGGAACCGGAAAAATAAATTTTGATGCAAAGAATAGTGTTCTTCTACCAAAAGCAGTTTATGAAAAATCAGGAGTAAAGAATTATCATATATATAATCAATACATTGTACGTGTTGATAAACGTGATGAGATGAGAGAATTCTTAACAAAGAATGAAATTGGTACAGAAATCTATTATCCAGTTCCGTTCCATTTACAAGAGTGTTTTAAGGAGCTTGGACATAAAAAAGGTGATTTCCCAATCTCAGAATTTTCTGCTGATAAATCACTTGCGTTGCCAATCTATCCAGAATTAAGTGATGAGCAATTAATATTTGTTGTAGAAACTTTTAAGAAGTTTTTTAATCAATAAAAACATGATGTTTAAAAAGATATTTCTGTTTTTGGCTCTGAGTTATATTGCATTTGCACAGGTGGTTTATGAGCCACTGCACAGAGATGTTTATTCATTCCTTTCAAGACTAAGCCAAAAATCTATTATCGTGTTTGATGATCAAGTAAGGCCAGTAAGTAGAAAATATATTGCGCAAAAGTTAATCGAAGCATCCGAAAAATTAGACCAGCTAACTTTTTTAGAAAAAGAGGAGTTAGATTTTTACAATCAAGATTTTAAACGAGAGTTTGATTTTATTAATGATGTTAAGACAGATTCCTCTGAATTAACCATTGTTGGATATGATTCAGGAAAGAGATTGAGGTTGTTTGGCTATCGAGATAATCTGTTTAGCATAAACTTAAGCCCCATACTAGGCATTAAGATCGGTACCCGCGATAATGAAAAACTTAGTCATATCTGGAATGGGATATACACTTACGGATACATTGATAAATACATTGGCTTTAGTTTTGATTTTAGGGATAATCTTGAGCAAGGAAATACTATCGATAAACATAAGGAATTTTCAAATATTACCGGTGTTGATGCGAGAACAGATGAGAATATTATTGATTACCCTCCGAACAAGATGGAGTATAGCGGATTAGATGCTGTAATTGCAACTGATTGGAGCTGGGGATCATTTTCTTTTGGAAAAGATTTTCATGAATGGGGATATGCTGAAAGTGGGTTATTGGTATTATCTCAAAAACCACC
>CALLZX010000471.1 GCA_937858935.1 uncultured Ignavibacteriales bacterium
TAAAAAAGGCGTGGCTGCAATATATCCTGATATTTATGGAATACAACCATTAAAAGTAGAAACATCAAAGTTTGTTAAACTATTTATGGATATTGACGTTAGTCCTGAAGGATGCATACCTACATGCGGATCAATGATGGGTAGCTTTGCTGCTTTTATGACAATCAATAGACTAAATCCTGAAAAAGATACCTCACTGTTGATAGATCCTGGTTTTCCTGTACATCGCCAGCAGTTAAAAGTACTGGGACAAAAAGTTGAATCATTTGATGTATATAATTATCGTGGTGAAAAACTCCTTGATAAGCTTGAATCAATTTTAAGCAAGGGAAATATTTCTTGTGTGTTATACTCTAACCCTAACAATCCATCCTGGATATGCTTTACCGAAAAAGAATTAAAGATAATAGGAGATATGTGCAATAAGTATGATGTAATTGCTATTGAGGATCTTGCTTATTTTGCAATGGATTTTCGTCGTGATATGTCCAAACCAGGTGTTCCTCCTTATCAGCCAACCGTTGCAAAGTATACCGAAAATTACATCTTAACCATTTCCAGTTCTAAAGCTTTCAGTTATGCAGGACAGAGGGTAGGTATGATGATTATTGCAGATGAATTATATGAAAGAAATTATCCTAATCTTAAAAAATATTATACTAAAGATCAGTTCGGACATTCGATGATATATGGAAGTGTTTATGCTTTGAGCGCAGGTATATCTCATTCGGCACAGTATGCCCTTGCCGCCATATTTAAAGCAGCTAATGAAGGTAAACTAAACTTTGTTGAAGAAGTAAAAGAGTATGGTGAAAAAGCACATATTATGAAAAAGATATTTACCGATAATGGTTTTGAAATTGTGTATGATAAGGATGAAGATGAACCTATTGCTGATGGTTTTTATTTTACGTTTTCTTATCCCGGTTATACCGGGGAAGAATTGCTTAATGAATTATTGTATTACGGGGTAAGTGCAATTTCATTAGCCATAACCGGCAGTGAAAGATTGGAAGGAATTCGTGCCTGTGTATCTCTCGTCAGACGTGATCAGTTTGGAGATTTAGAATTTAGATTAAGGAAGTTCAACGAAGATCATAAAGAAAAGTAAATTGTAAGTTGTTGGAAGTAGGTAGAAAGATAATTTTCTACATACTTCCAACTAATAACTGATTATCCCATAAAGAAACTTAACAAAATACCAGCCGCAACAGCACTGCCAATTACTCCCGCAACATTTGGCGCCATTGCATGCATTAACAAGTGATTTGTTTTGTCATATTCTAAACCAATAATTTGCGAAACACGTGCGCTGTCTGGTACTGCAGAAACACCTGCATTGCCAATTAAAGGATTAATTTTACTTCCTTCTTTCAGGAATAAATTCATAAATTTCACAAATAAAATTCCCCCTGCCGTTGCAATAATAAAAGAAAGAGCACCTAGCGCAAATATTCCTAAAGACTGTGATGTTAAAAATGTTGTTGCCTGTGTAGACGCACCAACAGTTAAACCGATTAGAATTGTTACTATGTCTATCAGCGAACCTTTAGCTGTATCAGCTAAACGTTTTGTAACTCCACTTTCCTTTAATAGATTTCCAAAGAATAACATACCGAGCAGTGGCATTGCGCTTGGTACAATTAAAGTCGTTAGAATCAAACCGACGATAGGGAAGAGTACCTTTTCTGTTTTTGAAACTGCGCGCGGTGGTTTCATTCTTATCAATCTTTCTTTATCAGTTGTAAGCAACTTCATTATCGGAGGCTGTATAACTGGAACAAGCGCCATATAAGAATATG
>CALLZX010000472.1 GCA_937858935.1 uncultured Ignavibacteriales bacterium
AAATCTAATGTTTGATGCCGGGTATGAAAGATCAATAGTTTTTCAGCGTCATTTATTCTGGAAATGGGCAGGCAGTGCTTTAATAGAGGCAGCAGCACAAGGGTTGTTAGATGGATTTATAAATAAAATCTTCAGATCTTCTCCCGATGCCGGACCAATTGTGAACTTTTTATTAAAGAATGCTCTGGCTTACGGTATCTATGAATTGAGACAGGACAAAATGAACTGGCCTTTCCCAAGTGAAGCGCCTATTGCATATGATCAGTTTAAGTTTGGTGTAACAGTAGTATTCTAGTTTTTTAAGATCGAATTATAAAAAGAAACCCGACTCATTTTGGTGAGTCGGGTTTTTTCGTATCTAAGATTTAGCCATTATTTAAGTAGTGTCATTTTGCTAATCATCGTATAGAGCAATTCATTATTTTTAATTTCAATTTTGTAAATATAAACACCGCTAGTTAATCCTTGATTAAGAGAAGCAGTTTCAAATTTAATTTCCTGTCCTCCAGCGGATCTAAATTCATTTAATATCTCTGCAACTTCATTTCCTAGTATATCATAAATTTTTATACTAACATTTCCATCTATTGCAGATTGCCAGCTAATCGTTGTACTTGGATTAAATGGATTAGGATAGTTTTGATATATTTCAAAATTATTCATCGAATAGTTAATGGTAATTACATCAGAGTACTCAAACTGTCCATCGTTATCAATTTGTTTTAATCTATACCTTATTAGGTTATCACCTTCTGGGTTCTTATCGATATAAGAATAATCTTTTGGAGAATTTGAATTTCCATTTCCATTCACAAAACCAATCTGCTCCCAAACATCATCTTTGGCTTGCCGATGAATCTCAAACCCAAAATTATTAATTTCAGTTGAGGTCTGCCAGTTCAGTAAAATACTTTTACCAATAAGCTTAGCAGTGAAAGAAGTTAGTTCAACAGGAAGAGGATTTGTTATTATAAATTCCGGCTGAACTTCACCATATCCATTATAAAAATCCAATGTTCCATTTTCAGAACCTTTGGTTCTTGCCATTGCACGGGCAGAATCAAAGCAGCAGCCAAGTGTATTTGTTATAAATGCTAATTGTCCTGCTATGTATCCATTTGAATAACTTGAAGCGTTGGTTGCAGTTATTGGATCTATAGAATAGAACTCTAATTTATAACCGGTCATATTACTGTCTAAACCCGCACCTGTAATTACAACAGGTGAAGTTTGAACATCCCCAAAGAAAACCTGCGTATAAGTATTACTTCCGGCGGGCATAACTAGTTCTACAGAAGGATAATCAGGTGCAAGTCTAAGTCCTGTTGAAAGTCCGGATGTTGATCTGATAATTAAATCATAATCATTTTCAACGGCATAATCAAAACTAGTTTGAAGAGTGTTTGAATATAAAATTACCTCACCGGGGAAAGGAGTATTATTGTGACTTGCATAACCAAGTAGGAATGCTGTTTTTACATCCAGATCGTGCTGACCGCCGTAACCGGATATGATTACTTTGTTGATTTGCTGAGCAAAAATATTTTGTGCAATTACAAAAAAAAGAATTAAGACACAGCTATATAGCTTCTGCATCTTTTTTCCCTCCGATTTATCCCATTTATATTTTTTGTGCCAATAAAGGCACACCGTTTATAATGTATTATCGAAGGGAATGGAAATTATTTTAGGGTAGTGTAAAACAATAAAGCCAATCGTTTGTTAATTGGCTTTAAAATTCTTTTATAATGCTTACTTAAAAGTCACTTTAATATTTACAATCTCAGAACTGCTTCCTGTTCTTACTGGTGGTCCCCAGGTTCCAGCACCGGATGAAACATAATAATGTGTATTGCCTTTTTTCTTGTAACCCCAGCTGAGTTCATAAATCATTTTGGTGATAAGATTGGCCGGCCAGATTTGCCCGTGATGTGTATGTCCAGAAAGCTGAAGATCTATTCCATTTTGCTCAGCTTGTTCTAATTTAAATGGTGTATGGTCCAATAGAATCTTTGGATAGTTAGCCGGAATATTCTTTACAATCTCTTCTAATGATTTTCGTTGTGTCCCAGTAAACTGAGGCATCGCACTATCTTCTCTGCCGATCACATAAAAACTACTATCGATCAGCTCGTAAGAATCACGAATAAATTTTACTCCAAACTTTTCAGCATAACGCACACAAGATTCAACTTCATTAATAAACTCGTGATTACCGTTTATTGAATAAACGCCATACTTAGTTTTTAGTTTTCTAAATGATTCACCGATCCCTCGTTCATCTAAAACCTTTGCTTTATCATCAACAATATCTCCGGCGAGTAAAATAATATCCGGCTTTAGCGAATTCATCTTATCTACAATTTTAATTAACAATCTTTCTCCATCAATTGGGGAAAGGTGAATATCAGAAGCCATAACAATATTTAGTTCATCAAGCTTACTATCACCTTTTGGGATTGATATTTCAAGAGTTCTGATTTCAATATTTCGCTTATTTAGATTTCCTAGAAAAACAATCAGCCCAACAAAAGCAATAACAATAATTGCTGTAAACCTTTTTGCGCTTTCATAATTATTTGTAATGACAGAAGGGAAAAAATGAAACCAGCCGTTAAATAATCGTAGTATATCAATCAGCAAAAGCGAAAGAAGAAAATAAGCCAGGAATGCAAACCAGATTGCACCAACACCCAATAATATATCATATGCAATCGGATGTAGAAATTTGTAAAGTACCTTTGCCAATATATATCCGTAAGCAACTATTACAAATAAAATCGCATAAATTGGTTTAAAAATTGGATATGTGGATATAACCTGCCAGCCACGCAAAAACACATAAAAATTTA